>JBCCSW010000070.1:0-13405 GCA_039199465.1 Pseudomonadota bacterium | reverse complement strand
CGGTGATATAGGGTGTGTGGTCGACCAGCCCGCCGGCTGCCGCCTCGGCCGCGTCGATGAACGGGGCGGGCCAGAGCCCCATGACCAGCGAGCACCCGACCAGGATCACGACCGGCATGATCAACAGGCTGCGCGCCTCGCCCGGCAGGGCCTGCAGGCTGCGCGCGCGCCGGCTTGGATGCGGCTTCAGGAAGCCGTTCAGCCAGATCTTGGTCATCGAGTAGAGCGTGAACAGCCCGACGCCTAGCACGGCGGCAACGGCCGCCCAGTCGTCGACCTCGGCCCCGGCCTGCACCAGTGCGAGCTTGCCCCAGAAGCCCGAGAACGGCGGCAGACCGGCCATCGAGAGCGCCGCAAGCAGGAACAGCACCGACAGGAGCGGGGAGGCGGCATAGAGCCCGCCGGCCCGTGCCAGATCGAAGCTGCCGGTGAGGCGCCGGCCGATGCCCGCGATGAGGAAGAGCACGGCCTTCACGACGATGTTGTGCACCATGTAGAGCACCGCGCCCATCAGCGCGAGCGGCGTCGCGATGGCTAGGCCGAGCGCCATGTAGCCGACCTGGCTCAGGATGTGGAACGACAGGATGCGATGCACCTCGCGCTGTGCGGCGGCGCCGATCACGCCAAGCACCATGGTGGCGATGGCGATCGGCATCAGCACGGGGCCGAGGGGGATGTCCGGGAAGACGAGCAGGCCGACACGCATCATCGCATAGAGCCCGGCCTTGGTGAGCAGCGCCGCGAAGATCGCCGTCACCGCCATGGGCGGCGTGTGATAGGCGGCCGGCAACCAGAACCAGAGCGGGAAGAGCCCGGCCTTCACACCAAGCGCGCCGAACAGCAGGAAGGCCGCGGCGCCGGTCCCGGCCGAGGCGTCCGCGGCATCCAGGCGCCCCGGCAGATTGGCCATGGTCAGCGTGCCCGCGATGCCGTGGATCATACCGATGGCGGCCAGGAACAGGATCGTGGCGATCAGGTTCAGCGCCATGTACTTCACGCCGCCGTCGATCTGCGCCCGCGTGCCGCCCAGCACCATCAAGCCGAAGGACGCGATCAGCATCACCTCGAACCAGACATAGAGGTTGAAGAGGTCTCCGGTAAGGAAGGCGCCCGTCGCGCCGCCGATCAGCACGAGATAGAGGGCGTGCCAGCCCGCGCCTGCACGCTCGCGGTCGATGTCGGCCGCGGCATAGATCGCGATGGTGAGGCCCATGAGCCCCGTCACGGCGACCATGATGGCGGCCAGGGCGTCCGCCACCAGCACGATACCGACCGGCGCGGCCCAGCCGCCCATGCCCGCTGCCAGGACGCCATCCTCGACCACGGCGAAGGCCAGGTGGACGGCGGCCATCAGGTGCAGGCCGGCCGTCGCCACGCCGATGGCTGCCGGCCTGATGCCGAGCCGCGGCGCGAGCAGTGCCGCGACCGCGCCGACGAAGGGCAGCAGCAGTGGCAGGGCGAGCGTCCAACTCATGCCCGGACCCCACGCGCCGGCTGCGCAATGGCGGGGTGCCGGTTTGGCCTGTCGCTCGCCGTCGCGCCCTTGGCGGGTGCGTCGTCGGGATCGGCCTCGGCGATCCGCATCGCCTCGGGATCGACCGTGCCAAGGCGGCGGTTGGCAGCAAGCGCGATGGCGAGCGCGAAGGCCGCAAATCCGAAGCCGATCACGATGGCGGTCAGCACCAGCGCTTGCGGCAGCGGGTTGGCGATGACGGTATCGGGCAGGGTGGCGCCTTCGGGGATGAGCGGCGCCGTGTACTCGGTCAGCCGCCCGCCCGCGAAGACGGCGAGATTGGCGGCCGAGCCGAGCAGCGCCACGCCGAATACCAGCCGCAGCAGGTGGCCGGAGAGCATCAGATAGGTCCCGCACGCAGCCAGCAGCCCTGCCAGCGGCGCGATCAGCGGTTCCATTCGTCATCCTCCTCGGCGCTTTCCTCGAGCGCCAGCACCAGGGCCATGACAGCGCCCAGCACCGTCAGCCAGACGCCGACATCGAACAGCAGGACCGTGGAGATCGGCAGGCCCTTGCCGCCGCCATCGGCGCCGAGCAGCAGCCAGAGCCCTGTGAAGGGTGCGGCTGCCGCGAAGCCCGCCATCAGCCCGGCGCCGAGTGCTGCGGCTAGGCCAAGGCCGAGGATCTCGATCGGGTCGAGGCGGAGCGCGCGGCGCGCGTGCTCGGCCCCGTGGCTGACGGCCAGCACGGCGAAGGCCGAGGCGGCGATCAGGCCGCCGATGAAGCCGCCGCCAGGTTCGTTATGGCCACGCACCAGAAGGTAGAGCGAGACGATCAGCATCAACGCGACCAGGATGCGGGCGGCCGCCTTGAGGATGGGTGTGCTCATGTCGCCCGCCTCCGCGTCCGGATCAGGGCGAGGGCGGCGACCGCGGCGACGGCGACGACCACGATCTCGCCGAAGGTGTCGAGTGCGCGGAAATCGACCAGGATGACGTTGACGACATTCCGGCCGAACGCTTCCGGCACGCTGAGGGCGATCATGCTGTCGGGCAGGGCGCGGTCATAGCCGCCGGCGGTCGAGGCGAGAATGAGCACCGTCACCGAGACGCCGACCAGCGACGCCACCGCGATGTCGCGCAGCCGCCCGCTGCGCCGACCGCCGAGGTCGGGCAACCGCGCCATCACCGCGGCGATCAGGACCACCAGCAGGACGTCGGCCAGAAGCTGCGTCATGGCGACATCAGGCGCACCGTAGACGGCAAACAGCATGGCGAGCCCCGTGCCGACGGCGCCGAGGCCGCCCAGCGCCACCATGCGGCGCGCAGCCGCCGCGGCCATGACCGCGCCGACCGCCGTCAGAAGCACGACGCCGAGCGCCGTCCACTCGAATACCGGCGCCTTCAACTGCGGCAGGGGATGCGCGGAGAATGCGAGATACGCGAGCGGCAGGGCCGACAGCGTCGTCAGCGTCACCGCCACATAGCTGCGCAGCGACCCCGGTTGCATCACGCGCGTCGTCGCCTTGAAGCCGTCGGCGATGCCCGCCATCAGCCCGTCCCAGGCGCGGTCGGCGATCACCGGCATGCGCGCCATCGCCGTCAGCAGCACCTTGTGGGCGACGAACAGCACGATGCCGAGGACGACGGTCGCGATGCTCATGGCCAACGGCACGTTGATGCCGTGCCAGAGCTTCAGCGCCACCGTCTCCGGCCGGCCGAGGATCGCCGTCACCGCGGGCTGGACCAGCGTGTTGCCCACGAGATCCGGCGCTATGCCGAAGACCAGGCCGAGGCTCGCCAGCGCAAGCGGCGGGAGCCACATCGCGATCGGCACCTCGCGCGGGGACTTCGGCGTCGTGCCCGCCCGCCCGAAGACGACGCGCAGGATGATGATCAGCGTCATCGCGACCATGCAGGCATTGGCGGTCACGGCGGCCGTCGCCAGCGGCCACGGTTCCTCGGCGATCGCGAGGGCGCCTTCGTATTTCAGCTCCTTGCCGATGAAGCCCAGGAACGGCGGAAAGCCCGCCATGGATCCGGCGGCGAGCACGGCAGCGGTCGAGGTGAACGGCATCGTCCGCCAGAGCCCGCCGAGCGAGGCGATCTCGCGCGTGCCGGTGCCCTTGTCGATGCAGCCGACCATCAGGAACAGCGATGCCTTGTAGAGCGCGTGCACGATCAGGAAGGTCACGGCGGCCGCGATGGCCACCGTCGCCTCGGCGCCCAGGAACATGATCAGCGAGCCGAGCGCCATGATCGAGGTGTAGGCGAGCGCCATCTTCAGATCGGTCTGGCGCAGCGCCAAGACGCCCGCCATCAGCATGGTGATCGCGCCGGTGATCGACAGCGACCATGTCCAGGCTTCGGTGCCCGACATCGCCGGATGCAGCCGCGCCACCAGGTAGACGCCGGCCTTTACCATGGTCGCCGAGTGCAGGAACGCCGACACCGGCGTCGGCGCTGCCATCGCGCCCGGCAGCCAGAAATGGAACGGGATCTGCGCCGATTTCGTGAAGGCGCCCAGCAGCACCAGTGCCAGGATCCCGGGATACAACGCATGCCCCGTCAGCCCCTCGGTCGCGACGATGGCCGACAGGCTGGTCGTGCCGGCGGCGCTGGCCAGCAGCACGAGGCCCGCTAGCAGGGCCAGACCGCCTGCGCCGGTCACCAGCAGCCCCTGCCAGGCATTGCGCCGCGATTTCTCGCTGGCGTGCGAGAAGCCGACCAGCAGGAACGACGCGACCGTCGTCATCTCCCAGAACACGAACATCAGGATGATGTCGTCGGCCAGCACCAGGCCCAGCATCGAGGCGGTGAACAGGCCTAGATAGACAAAGAACCGGCCCAGATGCTGATGGCCCCGCAGATAGCTGCGCGAGTAGAGCGCGATGGCCGCGGCGAAGGCTGCGATCATCGGCGCAAAGACCATCGACAGTCCGTCCAGCCGGAAGGCGAACTGGATGCCGAGCGGCTCGACCCAGGGCCAGGCGACGCCGACCGAACCGCCGGCCCGCACGTCCGGCAGGGCCGTTGAGAGCGCCGCCGCCACGCCGAGCGCTGCCAGGGCGAGTAGGATGCCCATCGCAGGACCTGCGGGACAGGGTCGAACAGCGTGCTCGGTCGAGCTGGTGGCTGGCGTCGTGGCTGCTGGATGCGCCTCGGGGCCCGCTTCCTGCGGCTGTTCGGTGACCGGCTCCACAGCCTCGGCATCGGGCTCGGCCCTCTCGGCGTGCGGCGCCGCCGGTTGCGGCCGGTCGAACTGCATTGCTGCCCCCTTCAGCCCGCCAGCCACGTCGCCAGCGCAAGCCAGAGCGGCAGACCGATCAGGAGGTTAAAGGGCAATGTCATGCACAGCGAGAGCGTCAGATAGAGCTCGGGCCGGGCGCCCGGCAGGGCCACGCGCGTCGCCGCGGGGGCGGCGATGTAGCTGGCCGAACCCGCCAACGCCATCATCAGCGCGGTGTTCCCGGCCGAGAGGCCGAGCACGAGCCCCGTGATCAGGCCTGCGATCGCGCCGATGACGGGCATGGCGAGGGCAAAGACGGCCAAGCGTTTGTCGAACCGGCGTCTCAGCGAGGCGAGCCGCCGCCCGACCGAGATGCCCTGGTCCAGCAGGAAAAGGCAGACGACCACCGGGAACAGTCCGGTGCTGATATCCTCGTCCCAGCCGGCGTTGATCTCGCCGGCCAGCCAGCCGACGGCAAAGGCGCCGACCAGCAACTGCACGCCAGGGTTCTGCACGACCGCGGCGATGGACGCACCGAAGCCGCCGCCTTCCGCGGCGGCACCGCCCGAAGCGCCGCTCCCCATGGTGGCCGCGCCGCCGCCCTCGGCCATCTCGACCGTCACGTCGCTGCTTGAGACGGCGAGGCGCGCCAGGACCAGCGCGGTCAGGATTGCCGGGATCTCCATCAGCGCAGCCAGGCTCACCATCCAGCCGTCATAGGCGACGCCCTCCGCTTTCAGCATGAGCGTCATCGTGGCGAAGGTGACGATCGAGATCGACCCGTAATGCGCCGCGATACCGGCGGCATCGTGCTGGCGGACGCTGGTCGCGCGGCAGAGCGTCGCGAAGGCCAGAAGCGTCATCGCGACCGATAATGCGATGCCGGCGATGATCACCGTCAGCACCCGACCATCGAGCCCGTGTCCGCCCAGGCTGGCGCCGCCCTTCACGCCGATCGCGAACAGCATCAGCATGGCAAAGATGCGTGAGACCAGCGGCGGCAGCTGCACTTCGCGCGAGATCGCGGCGAAAAACGCGCCGACGACGAAGAAGATGACCATTGGCGAGGCGAGCAGCAGGGCTCCGTCCATGGGCATCTCCGTTCCACTGACCTGCACGATCGGCGCTGCGCCGTTAAGACCGTTCTCCAACCAAGCATTAAGATGATGCGCGGCCGGGTTTCATCCAGAACGCTGCCAAAAAAGACTGCCTGGAAACGGCGGTGTGTCTGGCCGACACATCAGCCTTTCCGCGAAGGGCGAGGGATGAAGGCGCGGCGCCATGCGTCGAACCGTTAATGCTCTGTGACCTGCGCCCGTGGGCCGGTCGCAGACGAACGGTGCGCATGGGAGGAGACGCAGGATGAGAGAACTCGTGAATGACGTCCGCGGCCGGGCCGTCGAGCTCGCGCGCATGCTCGCCCGCGAGGCGATCGCGGTGCTGACGCCGCTTGCTCAGCAGGCGCTGGCCTACTTGAAGCGGCACGGCAACTCGGCGACCGATCGCGCCATCGCGTGGTTGCGCCATTCCTGCACGATCATCGGCAAGACCTTCTCCGAGCGGGTCGTCGAACGGGCGTTGAAGATCCAGATCGGCTTTCTGATCTTCCTCGCGGTCGTCGCGCCGTTCGGCGGTATGGGGCTGGAGCCTATCCTAAGCCCGCTGCTGCTGGGCCAGGCTGCCCTGACGCGGCTGGCGCTGATGCGCGTGCGCCAGCGCGATCCGATCTTCGGCGCGGGCCTCTATATGATCATCGCTGCCGTAACCTTTATCGAGGCAAAAGGCTACAGCGGCATCGTCGGCGCGATCTTCGCCTTCGAGGCGATGCTGAGCTTGGTCGCCGCCTTCTACATCGTCGCGATCCTGCGGGTGCGCGAAGCGCGTCCCGCAAAGGCCGAGGCGACGCCAGCGCCTAGCGGCTCAACGGCCACGGCGTGATGCCATGGCGACGGGGCGCGCCTTAGACGCCCCGTCGTCGCTCGATCACCCAGGGGAAGGGTCGCTGCGGCGGCCCTCGTCCTGTTAGAAAGTCGGCAGGGGCGGCAGCGGCTCACCGAGCCACTTCTCGCTGATTGCGTCCAGTTCACCGCCGAGTTTCTTGTGCAGGATGAACACGTTCACCCATTGCAGCAGGTCGAAGTTTCCCTTCTTCACGCCGATGAACGACGGCGACTCCTTCAGGATGAACTTCGTCTCGATGCCGAGGTCGGGATTGCTCTCGGCCGCCTGCAACGCGACCATGTTGCCCGATACCAGCACATCGACCTGGCCCGAGGTGAAGGCCGCCAATGTCGCGGCGTTGTCGCCGAAACGCACGATCTCGGCCCCGTCTGGCGCGATCTTGGTCAGCTCCAGATCCTCAAGCGTGCCGCCGGTCAGCCCAACCTTCATGCCGGCGAGATCGGCGACGGTCTCGATCGCCTTGTCGGGGCCGGCGAAGGCGCCTGAGTAGAACGGCGCATAGGCGGCCGAGAACCAGATCGACTTTGCCCGCTCGGGGTTCGCGCCCATGGTGGAGATGACGAGGTCGACGCGGTCCGTCTCGAGGAACGGGATGCGCTGCTTGGAGACGACCGGCACGAGTTCCAGCTCGACGCCCAGATCCTCCGCCACCAGTTTTGCGACATCGACGTCGTATCCTTCGTGCTCGCCATCCGCGCCGAGCGCGCCGAAGGGCGGGAAGCTCTCGGGCACCGCGATCTGGATCTTGCCCTCTGACAGGATCTCGGCCAGGTCCGCCGCCGCGGGCAGGGGCGTCGCCAACAGCGCGGCCGCGACCATCATCGTCAATAGCTTCATGACACTCTCTCCTCTGTTCTCAGCCGGCCGCCTGGGCCGAGCCGTTCTGCGAAACCGTGCCGAGCCGGCGCTCCAACCGGCGCGACAGCACCGAGAGCGGGAAGCAAAGGCAGAAATAGATGGCTGCCATCAGCGGGAAGATGATGAAGGCCTCGGTGCCCTCGACCGGCGCGTTGGCCCAGCGCTTGCCGATCGCCATCAGGTCGCGGAACCCGATGATATAGGCGAGTGAGGTGCCCTTGATGATTTGCACCATGAAGCCGACCGTCGGTGCCAGGGCGACGCGCAACGCCTGTGGCAGGATCACGAGGCGGAGCGTCGTGGCGAAGGACAGGCCGACGGCGCGCGCGCCCTCCCACTGCCCACGAGGGATCGCCTCGACGGCGCCGCGCCAGACATCGGCCATATAGGCGCTGGTGTAGAGCGTCAGCGAGACGACGGCCGCCGTCCACGGGTTCACGTCGAGGCCGAACAGCCGCGGCACGCCGAGCCCTGAGAGAAACAGCAGCATCAAGAGCGGCGTCGACTGAAACAGCCAGATCCAACCGAGCGCGATCCGGCGCGACCATCGGCTGGGCAGGATGCGCAGAAAGGCGATCGCCCCGCCCGCGAGCCCGCCGCCCAGGAACGCGATCAGCGAGAGGTAAATCGTGAACTGCGTCGCCTCGACGAGTTGGAAGAGGACGATCCCCTCGGGCTTGCCGAAGAGGCTCACGAGCGTCTCCTGCATCACGCGCTCATGGCCTCACGCTGCGGCCTGCCAGCGGAACAGCCGCGCCTGCAGCGCGCCGAGCCCCGCTTTGAAGCTGAGCGACATGACGATGTAGATCGCGGTCAGGGTGATGAAGACCTCGAAGGAACGGAAGCTTCGGCTGTCGATGAAGACGCCGGCATGCGTCAGGTCCTCGACCCCGATCTCGGAAACCACGCCGGTGGTCAGGAACAGGAAGATGAACTGAGCGTTGAGCGACGGGAACATCTTGGCCAGCGCCTGGGGCAGGACGATGCGTGCGAAGATCACCTCGGGCCTGAGGCCAAGGGCGCGCGCGGCCTGCACATGACCCGGATCGACGCCGGCATAGCCCGCGCGCAGGATTTCGGCGAAATAGGCCGAGAAGTTCAGCGTCAGCGCTAGGATTGCATGGCCCCAGAACGGCCATTGATAGCCGAGCAGCAGCGGCAGCCCGAAGGCCACGAAGAACAGCTGGACGATCAGCGGCGTGTTGCGCACGACCTCGACATAGGCTGCCGCTGCTTGGGCCAGGACGGGCACGCCGGCATGGCGAAGGCCCGACAATGCCAGCGCCAGCAGGAAGCCGAGCAGGCCGGAGAGGATGGTCAGCGCGGCGCTCAGCAGCGCGCCGTCCAGCAGCAGGAACAGATACTCCGAGCTTCGGTAGATTTCGAAGAAGCGAAGATCCACCGACGGCCTCTCGTTCCGGTTGCACCGTTGGAGAGGAGCTTTTGGACCCGCGTGAGTCAACGTTGGCTGCCTGAAATCCATGCATCGAGATGAGACTGCCCAGCATTAAATCAGGAAAGGCAGAAATTGCCTGATGTTTGATCGGCCATGGAGGATCGAGGCCGGTGGCTACCTTGATGCGGCGCAATGAGATCGCGCGCCTCAGCCGCGAGAATGATGCGGTGGTCACGGTGCGCCGTGCGGGCCTGCCTCAGCCGAGGCGATACGGCCCGATCCGTTGGGCGCGGCGTCGACGACCACGCATCGGGCGCCGACGGACGGCCTCGACGACGCGTTGCCGGATGCCGCCGGCATGAGGGGGAACGATGTATAAGAAGATCCTGCTGCCCGTCGCGGAGGATGAGGGCGCGCGCACCGATGAGGTGATCAAGATCGCCACGGCGCTTTGTGCTGAGGAGCGCGAGATCACCGTGATGCACGTCATGGAGGCCTTGCCGGCGATGGCCAAGGCCAATCTGCCGAGCGAGGTCACAAAGCAACTCCGCACCGATGCCACGACGATGCTGGGGATCATCGCGGCCCGCTGCGGAGAGGGCACGCACTCCGTGCTGGTGAACGGCCATGGCGGGCGGACGATCGTGAACTATGCGGCCGACCACGAGATCGACTGCATTGTCATGCGCTCGCACCGGCCGGTGTTCGAGGACATTCTGTTTGGCTCGACCGCGGCCTATGTCGTCGGCCATGCGGCCTGCTCGGTGCATGTACTGCGCTAGGGCCTGCCGACCGGTGCGCATGCACGCGGCCCCTTCCCGAGACGTCGCGTGCAACCCGATCAGTCGCTGGTGTGGTAGCGACTGCGCTGCACCAGCATGATCGTCACGAGCGGCACCAGCACGCCGGCAAGCGCGACGGCAATCAGCAGGCTGCCGAGCGCACTGTAATCGGCCGGCGTGACCTCAGTCTCGCGCGTCACCACGAACCACGTGTTCAGATGCTTGGTCGCGAGGCTGGAGGCCGAGAGCGCGAGATTCGTGAACGAGGCCATCACCGCAAAGAACGTCGCCTTCAGGTGGCTCGGCGCGTTGCGGGCGATCCAGGCCAGCATCGGGATCATGGCGACTTGGCCTAGCGGGCTTTCGATCGCGGTATCCAGGATCGCGATGAAGCGGGCATCGACGATGTCCATGGTGCGCGCCGCCGTCCACTCGTGGATGCCGTAATAGAGCCCGAGATTGGGTAACGACAGCACCCCGCCGGCCAGCGCCAACAGCGCCACGATGCGCGCGACCGACCAGGTGGCCATGATCGGGCGCAGCACGAGCAGGCCGAACAGCGTCAGGCACGAGGTGACGAGCGAGAGGATCGACAGAAACTGCTCGTCGAAGCCAAGCTCGTCGATCGAGAACCAGGTGTAGCCGGGCCCTGGCAGCGGCACGGCCCGGAACATGAAGATGACGAGCGCCGTGCCGACGAGTGCGCGCGCCTTGTCGGGCGGCAGTTCGCGCATCAGACGGTCGATCAGGTAGACCACGACCGCCATGGTGCCGGCGAAGATCACCTCGGCCGCATAGGTGAAGTCGGACAGGCCGAGGCCGAGGGTGAGCACGACGAAGGCCGCGCCCCCGCCGAAGATGCGCCAGTCGGGCGCCGTCTCGTCGCGCGGGACCTCGGTGCGGCGCCGGATCTCGTCCTCGTCGAGGCCCATGTCACGCAGCGCGGCGGCGCGGCGGCGGGCCAGCACGAAGGCGAGGGCGACGCCGCTGACGGACAGGACCGGGATGACGAGCGCGATCGCGTAGACCCGGGCATAGGTGGCGAGCGTCGCGGCGGTGTCCAGCGTCTCGATCCCCGAGAACAGGACGATGTTGAGGAAGGCGACGCCGACCAGTCCGCTGATGATCGCGAAGCGGCCGAGCGTCTGCATCGTCGTGTGCTGGGCCTTGCTCTCCGCATCGGACAGCGGGTGGCCGTGCGCGTCGACATGAGGCACGGCCTCGACGGTCATCGCGTCGGCGACGACGTCCTGCACGACATAGCCGGTCGGCGCGAGCAGGACCGAGATCACGTACCAGGTCGCGGCCGGAAAGACGGCCTCCATCATCGCCCGCTCGGTGATCAGCGCGTACATGATGAGAAGGCTGAGCGCGATCAGGCCGGCGCCAAGCAGGACCAGCGCACCCTTCCAGCGCCAGATCAGGTCGACCAGATGCCCAAGCGGCATCTTCAGGACCCAGGGCAGGCCCGCCCAGAAGGCAAGCCCTGCAAGGAAGCTTGCGCTGAGGTCCAGATAGTCCTTCACGAAGAACGCCCCGACGATCGAGGTGAGCCCCGCGACGCCGGCCGCGAAATAGACCATCAGCGGCGGCAAGAAGGACCAGCGCATCTGCTTGGCGAGATCGATGAAGGTCGCATCGACCCATCGCCGCATGGTGGCCGTGCCGTCCATCGCCATCTCCCTCCGCCGCCGGGCCGAGGATGAGCGTGCCTGGCGCCGGAAGAAAAGCCCTTCCGGATCTCTGCGCATCGTCGATCACGGACGGCTGATCGACCGGGCAGTTCGGCGCATTGAGGTCATGGAGATGCTGGGCCATGGGCTCGGCACACCCGCGCTCGACAACAGGCGTCCGGCGGTCAGAGCAAGCCCACGCTGATTGACGTACCTCAGATAGGCCGCTACCCCTCGGCAGATTGGAGGCTATCGTGAACAAGCCCACCGTCCACGACATCGCGAAGGAGGCGGGCGTCAGCCTGGCAACCGTCGATCGCGTGTTGAACACCCGGCCGGGGGTGCGCGAGAAGACCATCGCCAAGGTACAGGCCGCGATCCAGCGGCTCGGCTATGTGCGCGACACGACCGCGGCGAACCTCGCGCGTCAGCGGCAATACCGCTTCGCCTTCGTGCTGCCCGAGGGACCAAGCCAGTTCGTCGCCACGCTGCGCTCGGCGCTGAAGGAAGCGTCGTCGCGCATGGTGGCCGATCGCCTGCTGGTCCGGATCGTGCCGATCCCGGCGCATGACCCGAACGCCATCGTGCAGCGGCTGCGCATGCTCGACCGCGCGCGGGTGGATGGTGTTGCGATCATGGCGCCCGAGACGCCGCAGGTGCGCGATGCCGTCCTGCGTCTCAAGCAAGAGGGCATCGTTGTCGTCACCCTGGTGTCGGATCTGCCAAATGCACCACGCGATTACTTTATAGGGATCAATAGTATTGCCGCCGGACGGACCGCCGGTCTGCTGATGGGGCGCTTCACCTCTGCACCGGGTGACGTGCTGGTGATGACGAATTCGCTGCGGTCGCGTGACAGCCTTGAGCGTCGACTTGGCTTCGATGCGGTCATCGATGCCGAGTTTACTCATCTGACGCCGTTGCCGACGATCGAGTGGTATGACGATCCGGGCCGGATCGGCCCGATCCTCGGCGATATCGCCCGCCGTCGGCCCCGCCTCGTCGGCCTCTACTCCATGGGCAGCGGCAACGGCCCGATCATGGATGCGCTCGGGCGCGAGGGGCTGGCCGGTCGCCTTGTTGTCATCGCGCATGAGCTGACGCCGACCACGGGCGAAGGCCTCCGTCGCGGGGATATCGCGGCCGTCATCACGCAGAATGTCGGCCATCTGGTGCGCAGCAGCCTGCGTGTTCTGCGCACGCTGAGCGACAAGCTGCCGATCTTCGAGGCGCAGGAACGCGTGCGCATCGAGATCGTCGTGCGAGAAAACATACCCTGAAGGCCGCCCCCTCGCCGCCGTGCGGCGTGCGACTGGCCATTGACGTTGCGAGAGGGTCGAACTGCGTCGGTCCAGTGGTCGCTCGCGCAATGATCGGGCGACTTTGTGAGGTGCGTACCTCAAAAATTGGGTGACAAGGGCCAGCATCCTCAATAACCCTGGTTATGCACCGGAGAGTCGGTGTTGTGGCGCGCGGCAGAACGCGCCGTCGAGACGGGAGGAGAAGCCGATGAAGACGTGCCAACTGATGGCGGCGACAGCGCTCACCATGATCTCAGGGTTTGCCGCCGACGCTGCCCGCGCCGACGATCTGACGCTTTGCTGGGCCGCCTGGGACCCGGCCAACGCGCTGATCGAGCTGTCGAAGGACTTCGAGGCGCAGTCGGGCCACAGCATGAGCTTCGAATTCGTGCCCTGGCCGAACTTCGCCGACCGGATGCTGAACGAGCTGAACTCGGGCGGCCAGCTCTGCGATCTGATGATCGGCGACAGCCAGTGGATCGGCCTCGGCGCCGAGGCCGGGCATTACGTCAAGCTAAACGACTTCTTCGATGCCAACGGCATCACGATGGACGACTTCATCCCGGCGACCGTCACCGGCTATTCCGAATGGCCGAAGGGCACGCCGAACTACTGGGCGCTGCCGGCCTTCGGCGACGTGGTCGGCTGGACCTATCGCAAGTACTGGATCGAGCGCCCGGAGCTGCAGGCCGAGTTCAAGGAGAAATACGTCCGCGATCTCGACGTGCCGACCTCGCTTGCCGAACTCAAGG
>JBCCSW010000069.1:0-13420 GCA_039199465.1 Pseudomonadota bacterium | reverse complement strand
TCATCCCCTGGTGCTCGACACCTTCGCCGAGCGCGCGACCGAGATCCTCGAGGGGCAGACGGCGATGAACTGCGCACTCTGCAAGTATCGCGCGCAGGTGCTCGGCTTCGAGACCGAGGTGGGCGCGCCGCAGGAGAGCCATCACCACCATGTCGAAGGTCAGGGCGCGTCGGCCCCGGGTTCCAACGTGGCCGACTGCACGCAGTGCGACACGTTCTGCACCGGGGTCTGCCGGCTCGAATTGGTTCATCCGAGCGACCATGACCATGACCACGATCACGATCACGATCACGGGCATGCTCACGGGCATGCTCACGGGCATGCCCACGGGCATGCGCATGGGCATGCGCATGGGCATGACCACGGCCAAGACCATGGGCACGACCACGCCCACCACCCACCCTATCCCCATGCCGACCATCCGCTGGGACCCGAGAGCGTCCGCCGCCACGTGAAGGCGCGCGGGTGAACTACGAGCGCGATCCGGCCCGCATCTACGCGCAGAGCTTCGCCACGATACGCGCGGAGACGCGGCTGGACCGCTTCGACGCGGCGACGGCGGGGCTTGCCGTGCGCCTGGTCCACGCTTGCGGCATGACCGATATCGCCGATGCGCTTGTCGTCTCTGACGGGGCCGTGGCGGCAGGGCGCGCGGCGTTGGCGGCAGGCGGCACGGTGCTTTGCGACTGCAGCGCGGTGGAGAGCATGGTGATCCGGCGTGCCTTGCCTCCCGCGGCCTCGGTGCTCTGTACGCTGAACGACGAGCGCGTCCCCGGCATCGCCGCCGCCGAAGCTACCACCCGCTCGGCCGCGGCCGTGGAGCTTTGGCGCGACAGGCTCGACGGCGCCGTGGTCGCGATCGGCAATGCGCCGACGGCGCTGTTCCGTCTTTTGGAGGGTCTGGCCGGCGGCTGGCCGCGCCCGGCGCTGATCCTCGGCTTTCCCGTGGGCTTCGTCGGCGCGGCCGAGAGCAAGGCCGAGCTCGCCCGCGATCCCCGGGGCGCAGCCTTCGCGACGCTGCCGGGGCGACGCGGCGGCTCGGCGATGGCCGCGGCGGCCGTGAACGCGCTCGCCTTGACCGAGAGCGCCTCTGCCACGGCAGCACGTCCCGCTGCCGGCCATGCGCTGCCCGAGAGCGCGCGATGAGCACGGCGTCGGCCATGCACCCACCGACGACCACCGCCGCCCCCTGGCTGTCGGTCGTCGGCCTCGGCGCGTCGGGCCGCGCAAGCCTCACGCCGGCCGCGCGCGCGGTCCTCGACAGCGCCGAGGTCGTCGTGGGCGGGGCGCGTCACCACGAGATCGCCGGCAGCGTCCGCCCGGGCACAGAGCGCATCGACTGGCCATCGCCCTTCGATGCGCTGATCGAGCGACTGCGCGGCTCCGCCGGGCGGCGGGTCGTCGTGTTGGCGACCGGTGACCCGCTCTGGTTCTCGGTCGGCGCCAAGCTCGCGCGGGCCTTTCCGGGCGAGACGGCGTTCTTTCCCCAGGTCTCGGCCTTCCAACTCGCCGCCACGCGCCTCTGCTGGTCGCTGGCCGATGCCGACACCCTCTCGCTGCACGGCCGCCCAGCCGAGGGCATCGTCCCCTTCATCCAGCCCGGCGTGCGGCTGATCGCGCTGACCACCGGCGCCGAGACGCCCGCCGCAGTGGCCGGCCTGCTGACGAAGCGCGGCTATGGGGCGAGCCGGCTCACCGTTCTCGCCAATATGGAGACCGAGGCCGAGACCCGCCACGACGGCATCGCCGCCCAATGGCCGCACGCGGAGGTGCCCGACTTCAACACGCTGGCCGTCGAGTGTGCCCCGGATGTCGACGCCGTGCTGGCGCCGCGCGTCCCCGGGCTTGCCGACGACCTTTTTGCGGGCGATGGCACCATGACCAAGCGCGAGGTCCGCGCGGCGACGCTGGCGCGCCTGATGCCGATGCCGGATGCGCTGCTCTGGGATGTCGGCGCCGGCTGCGGCTCGGTCGCGATCGAATGGATGCGGGCGGCGCGGGGCGCGCGCGCGATCGCCATCGAGCCCCGCGCCGATCGCCGCGCCTATGCCGCCGCCAATGCCACGGCCCTCGGCACGCCAGGGCTCGATCTGCGCGAGGGCTCGGCACCGGCGGCGCTGGCCGGCCTGCCGGCACCCGACGCGGTGTTCTTGGGCGGCGGCCTGTCGCATGGCGCCGTCGCGGCAGCCTGGGCGCGCCTCAAGCGCCATGGCCGTCTGGTCGCCAATGCGGTCACGTTGGAGAGCGAGGCGCTGCTGCTCGCACTCCATGCCGAGCGGGGCGGCGATCTGGTCCGCCTGCAGATCAGCCGGGCCGAGCCTGTCGGCGGCCGCACCGGCTGGCGCGCGGCCATGGCGGTGACGCAGTGGAGCGCGGTAAAGCGATGAGCGGCACCCTCTACGGCGTCGGTCTCGGCCCGGGAGATCCCGAGCTGATGACGCGCAAGGCCGAGCGGCTGATCGCCGGCGCCACGGTCATCGCCTATCCCGCCCCCGACACGGGCGACAGCTTCGCCCGGTCGATCGCCGCCGAGACGATTCCGGAAACGGCAGAAGAGATCGCGATCCGCATCCCCATGTGCGCCGAGCGCTTCCCCGCCCAGGACGTCTACGACGCCGCCGCCTCGACCCTGTCGGACCGTCTGCTCAGCGGCCGCGACGTGGTCGTGCTCTGCGAAGGCGATCCGTTCTTCTACGGCTCATTCATGTATCTCTTCGCCCGTCTCGCCGAACGTCATCCGACCGAGATCGTCCCGGGCGTCGCCTCTCTCGCCGCCTGTGCGGCCGCCGCCCGTCGCCCGCTCTCGGCGCGCAACGAGGCGCTGACGGTGCTGCCAGGCCCGCTTGACGATGCGGCGCTCGAGGCGCGGCTGTCGGCCGTCGGCGCGGCGGCGATCATGAAGGTTGGCCGCCACCTTCCGCGCCTTCGCGCCCTGATCGAGCGACTGGGTCTCGCGCGGCGGGCCGTCTATGTCGCGCGCGCCTCGCTGCCGGACGAGACGGTCCTGCCGCTTGCCGAGGCACCCGATACGGCGCCCTATTTCTCGATGATCCTCATCCAGGGGAGCGACCCGCATGTCGCTTGAGCCCGCCGTCGTCCATCTCGCCGCCACCGGCGATGCGACCGCGGCACGGGTAGCGGGACTGCTCGCGACCGATCCGCTGAGCTTGCCGACGGGCCCGGAAGGCGTGGCGGCCGATCTGCGCGCGCTCTTCGCCGCGGGCCGACCGATCGTCGCCGTCATGGCCGCGGGCATCGTGATCCGGGCGCTGGCGCCGCTGCTCGGCGCAAAGCAGGCCGAGCCGGCGGTGGTCGCGGTGGCCGACGACGGTTCTTCGACTGTGCCGTTGCTGGGCGGGCACCGCGGCGCCAACGACCTGGCACGCCGCATCGCGACGACGCTCGGCGGTCATGCCGCGATCACCACCGCCGGCGACCTGGCGCTCGGCGTGGCGCTCGACGTCGCGCCGAAGGGTTGGCGGCTGGACAATCCCCTGGATGCCAAGGCCTCGATGGCAGCGCTTCTCGCCGGACGTACCGCGCGTCTCGCAGGAGATGCCGACTGGCTGGCGCCGCTCTGCGCCGGGCGCGTAGAGCGGGTCGAGGGAGCAGAGGCAGGCGTCGCGGTGCTGACGGTCGAGGGCTGCACCGCGCTGGTATGGCGTCGCCGCGACCTTGCGCTCGGCGTCGGCTGCGCCCGTGGCTGCGCGCCGGACGAGATGACCGCGCTCGTTCATCGGTGTCTCGCGGATGCGGGGCTTTCCACCGGTGCCGTTGCCGGCGTCTTCTCGATTGACCTGAAAGCCGATGAGACGGCGGTGCACGCCCTTGCGGCCAATCTCGACGCGCCGGCCCGTTTCTTCACGGCGACGACGCTGGAGACCGCAGCGCCGCGCCTCGCGAGCCCGTCCGAGACCGTGTACCGAGAGGTCGGCTGCCACGGCGTCGCCGAAGGTGCAGCGTTGATCGCCGCAGGGCCGGAGGCGACCCTTACGCTCTCGAAACAGAAGTCGAGAAACGCCACCTGTGCCGTCGCTACCATCGCCGCACCCGAGGCCTGGGTGCCGCCCGGCAGACCACGGGGGCGCCTGGCGGTCGTCGGCATCGGGCCAGGCGGGGCCGAGACACGCACGCCCGAGGTTTCGCGTCTGGTCGCCGAGGCCGACGATCTCGTGGGATACGGGCTCTACATCGATCTGCTCGGCCCGCTGACCCTCGGCAAGCCACGGCACGACTTCCCGCTCGGCGGCGAGGAGGACCGCTGCCGCCATGCCCTCGAACTCGCCGCGGGCGGCCGTCGCGTCGTCCTCGTCTGCTCGGGCGATGGGGGGATCTACGCCATGGGTGCCCTCGTCATGGAGCTCTTGGCCCGTGGCGAGGGACCGCGCGGCGTCTCGCCAGCGGCACGACGCGTCGAGGTCGTCAATGCGCCCGGGGTCTCGGCGATGCAGGCCGCCTCGGCGCGCGCCGGTGCGCTCTTGGGGCACGACTTCTGCGCGATCTCGCTCTCCGACCTGCTGACAGACCGGGCCGCGATCCTCGCCCGCGTGCGGGCGGCCGCCGAGGGCGATTTCGCGATCGCCTTCTACAACCCCGTCTCGGCCCGCCGGCGCACCCTGCTGGCCGAGGCAAAGGAGATCCTGGCGCAGCACCGACCGCCCGACACGCCCGTCGTTCTGGCCCGCAATCTCGGGCGCCAAGGCGAGGCAGTCCGCATGCTCGACCTCGCGGACTTGGTCGTGGCGGACGTGGACATGCTCACGACCGTCCTGGTCGGCGCCTCGTCCTCATGCGCCTTCGCCGTCGGAGATCGCGCCGCCGGTGCAGCCGGCAGCTTCGCCTACACGCCACGCGGCTATGCGCGAAAGCACGAGCCGGAGGCAGCGTCATGACCGTCCATTTCATCGGGGCAGGCCCCGGCGATCCGGACCTCATCACCGTCAGGGGCCGCGACCTGATCGCCCGCTGCCCCGTCTGCCTCTATGCAGGTTCGCTGGTGCCGGACGCCGTCGTGGCCCATGCACCAGAAGACGCCCGGGTGATCGATACCGCGCCGCTGACCCTCGACGACATCCTGGTCGAGATCCAGGCAGCACATGCCGCGGGCCATGACATCGCGCGGGTCCATTCGGGCGATCCGTCGCTCTACGGCGCCATCCAGGAACAGATCCGCAGGCTGAAGGCGCTCGGCATCCCCTATGCCATCGTGCCGGGCGTGCCGGCCTATGCGGCGGCGGCAGCGGCCATGGGACGCGAGTTGACCATCCCCGAGGTCAGCCAGACCCTGATCCTGACGCGCACGGCCGGCAAGTCTTCCGCCATGCCCGCGGGCGAGGATCTGGAAACCCTGGGCCGCTCAGGCGCGACGCTCGCGATCCATCTATCGATACGCAACCTTCGCGAGATCGAGCGGCAGCTCTCGCCGCTTTATGGCGCGGACTGCCCCGTGGTGGTGGCCTACCGCGTCGGTTGGCCGGACCAGCTTTTCATCGAGGGCACGCTGGCGGATATCCATGCCAAGGTGCGCGAGGCCAAGATCACGCGGACCGCCCTGGTCTTCGTGGGGCGCGCGCTGGCCGAGACCGACTTTCGCGACAGTGCGCTATACGATGGCGCTCACGCCCATATCCTGCGCTCGGCGCGGAGCGCGCCTTAGGCCAGCGGCGCGATCAGATGGGCGAACGAGCCAGCCACCGCGCCCGCCTGCCGGCCCATCGGCGCGAGCGCGTTGCCCTCGGCATCGGTCGCGTCGAACAGCGGCGCGCCGGGCCCCTCCTCGACCACCGTGGCGAAGTGGAACTCGTGGCCGGCATGGGGCCCGGCCACCGGCGCACCGGGCCGCGGCGTCAGCCTTCGATAGCCGAGCGTCATCTGCCGCGTGGCGAAGGAGGTGACGACGGGCAGCAGGCCCAGCATCGCATGGCAGACGCCTTCGGCATCGATCAGCCCGTCCCCGAGCACCATGTACCCACCGCACTCGCCATAGACACGCGTGCCCCGGGCCGCGGCCCTCCGCACGCCGTCGGCGAAACCCGCCGAGGCCGCGAGCCGGCCGGCGTGGAGTTCCGGATAGCCGCCCGGGAGGAACAGCGCGTCGGCATCCGCGGCTGGCGCCTCGTCGGCCAGGGGCGAGAACGGGTAGAGCGTCGCACCGGCCGCGCGCCAGTCGGCCAGCAGATGAGGATAGGCGAAGGCGAAGGCCTGGTCGGCGGCCACGGCGATCCGCTGCCCGAGCGGCGCCAGCCGCCGAGGCGCCTGACCGGCGTCGGGCAACGTCATGGGCCGCGCCGCGGCAGCGATGGCCTGCAGATCGACGCCTGTCGCGATCATTGCCGCAGCCCCGGTGACGAAGCGCTCGAGATCCGCGTGCTCGCCCGCCTGTACCAGCCCCAGATGGCGCGACGGCAGCGCGAGCGCCTGATCGCGTGGGACGGTGCCCAGCACCGCATGCCGGGCCTGCTCGACCGCGCGGGCGGCGGCGCGGGCGTGGCGCGCCGAGCCGACGCGGTTCACGATTGCCCCCGCGATCCTGAGGTCGGGCCGCAGCGCCGCGAGCCCCGCCAGCGGCAGCGCGACCGACTGCGCTTGGCGCGCCGCATCGATGACCAGCACCACGGGCAAGCCGAGCGTGGCGGCGAGATCGGCCACGGACCCGCGCCCGTCAGGCGGCGCGCCGTCGAGGATGCCCATGGCCCCCTCCACCACCAGCAGGTCGGCGTCGACGCAGGCCCTGGCCCTTAGCGAGGTCGGGTCCATCGCCCAGGCATCGAGATTGACCGAGGGCCGCCCGGTCGCCGCCTCGTGGAAGCGCGGATCGATGTAGTCGGGGCCGCTCTTCGCCCCAGCAACGCGATGCCCCGCCGAAGCGAGCGCTCGCATCAGCGCGAGCGAGACCACCGTCTTGCCGGCGCCGGATGTCGGTGCCGCGACGACGAAACCGCTCGGGCGCGCAGCGGCGTTCACCAAGCGTCGCACTCGGGTCGGTGCCTTCGGCCGCACGGGTCCAGCAGGGTCGGCGCCCTGAGCAGAGCCCTGCCCCGGTCGCGCTTGCATCGACCCTGCCGCGCGAGACTGGTGATCGGCACATCGATGGCGCAGCCGCTGATCCGACGGCTGGCATGGACATGATCGCCGCCCGTGGGAGTGACGCTCAGATGCTCGCAGGAGGAAACCGTGCCTGCCGCAACCCGCCTATCAGCCAGCGGCGCACGTCGGCGTATCACCTGCGCGGCAGTGCTGATCTGCCGGGCCAATCGCGCCGCCGGTGGCGCATGCACGATGGGCGCCCACGGATAGCGAGGCTCCGCATGCGCCTGACATGGTGAAGGAAACGCGCTCATGACCTCAGCGCTAGCCGTTTCCGCGCCGCGTGACCATGCCACGCGGGGCGCCGGCGCCGGGCCCGCCTTGCCCATGGTCCGGCCCTGCCGCGACGGCTATGCTCTCGCCCATGGCACGCAAGCCCGACGGCGATCTGAGACATGGCTACACAACGGGCGCATGCGCGACGGCGGCCGCGAAGGCGGCCTATGGCGCGCTGCTCGGCCGGGGGTGGATCAACCCCGTCTCGATCGTGCTGCCGCGGGGCGAGGTCGTCGCCTTCGATCTGGTGGAGACCGCGTTCGGCGAGGGATGGGCCACGGCCAGCGTGCAGAAGGATGCCGGCGACGACCCTGACGTCACCCATGGCGCCCTGGTGCGCGCCACCCTTCGCCCCGCTGCTCCGGGCGCCGGGGTTGTCTTCCGCGCCGGCGAGGGTGTCGGCATGGTGACGAAGCCTGGCCTGATGATCCCGCCGGGCGAACCGGCCATCAACCCGGTCCCACGCGACATGATCCGCGGCGCGATCGCTGAGCTGCAACACCCCGCGGACGTCGAAGTCGAAATCGCGATCCCCGGTGGCGCGGCGCTGGCCGAGAAGACCTGGAACCCACGGCTCGGCGTCGAGGGCGGCCTCTCGATCCTCGGCACCACCGGCATCGTTCGGCCCTACTCCTGCGCGGCCTGGATCGCCTCGATCCATCGCGGCATCGACGTAGCGCGCGCAAACGGCGTGACCCATGCGCTTGCCAGCACGGGCGCCACATCCGAGGCCGCGGCGCAGGCCCGGCTGGGCCTGCCGGCGCATGCATCGCTCGATATGGGCGATTTCGCCGGGGGGCTTCTGAAGTATCTGCGCCGCCACCCGATCCCGAGGCTGACGATCGCCGGCGGCTTCGCCAAGCTCGCCAAACTGGCCGCAGGCGCGCTCGATCTGCATTCGGGTCGCTCTCAGGTCGATTTCGCCTTTCTCGCCGGGCTTGCGCGTGACGCAGGCTGCAATCCGGTACCGGTCGCTGCGGCCAACACGGCGAAAGAGGCGCTAGACCACGCGGGGCCGAGGCTCGCCGATGCGGTCGCGGTGCGGGCGCGGGCGGCCGCCCTAGAAGCGCTCGCCGGTGCGAGGGTCGAGGTCGAGGTGCTTGTCGTGGATCGCGGTGGCCGGATCGTCGCCGAGGCGCGCACGCCGCTTGGCCACACGGCGTGAAGCGCATTCTGGTCCTAGCCGGGACCGCCGAAGCCCGGGCGCTATGCGGTCTTCTCGCCACGATACCCGAGGTCGCGGCGACGGCCTCGCTCGCCGGCGCGACGGCCGCGCCCATGGCCTATCCCGTTCCCGTGGTCAGCGGCGGCTTTGGCGGTGCCGAGGGCCTCGCCCGCTGGCTGAGGACGCATCGGATCAGCGCGCTCATCGACGCGACCCATCCCTTCGCGACGTCCATGCATGCCCATGCAACCCGTGCCGCCGAAAGCGCTGGCGTGCCGTTTCTCAAGCTCGACCGCCCGGGCTGGAGGGCCGGCGCCGGCGATCGGTGGGTCCGTCACGCAGATCTTGACGCCCTGCTCGACGCGCTGCCGGGCGGCTCCCATGTGTTCGCCGCGCTCGGCGCGCGCGCGGCCCCTTATCTGGGTCGTCGCCCGGATGTGAGGTTTCTGCTGCGCGCGATCGAGCAGCCCGGCTGCGTGCCCGACAACGTTCGCGTCCTGCGCGCCCGCGCCCCTGCAGAGCCAGAGGCCGAGCGTGCCCTGATCGCGGCGGAAGGCATCACCCTGCTGGCGGCGCGCGACGCGGGCGGCGAGGCGGGGCGCGCCAAGCTTGCGGCGGCCCGTGCGCTGGGCCTCCAGGTTCACCTGCTCAACCGGCCCTGGAACCAACCCCTGGGCCCCGGCGGCACCGATCGCGTTCCTACCGCGAGACTGGCGGCCGATTGGGTCTGTCGCGCGCTCGCGACCCGGTCTGAAGACGGTCTGTCCTAGCGTCGCACCCGCTCCGAGCCGTCTCTCTCAGAAGCGCGAACTCCTGCTTGTCAGGGACGGCTCAAGGAGTGGGTTAGAGCATGGCGATCACTGCGACGGTCGCGCCCGTGGCGGCGAGCGCGAGCGCGGCGCCGGGCGCGGTCAGGCGGAGGACGCTGCCTTCCTGCCGGTCCAGCCCCACCGTGGCGGCGCCGGCGACGATGTTATGCGGCGCCAGAACATTGCCGATCGCACCGCCCAACCCCTGCGCCGCCATCATCAGGGCCGGTGCCAGGCCGAGGGCGCTGGCGGTTGCCGACTGAAACTCAGCGAACAGCACGCTCGAGGCGGTTGCAGAGCCGGTGACGAAGGTCCCCAAGGTGCCGATCACGGGTGCCAGCAGCGGCCAGAACGCTCCCGTCCGCGCGGCGGCGGCAGCGAGTGCATCGATCATTCCGGCATGCACCATCAGGCGCGACAGCAGCAGCATAATCAAAAGCGCGAGAGCAACCGGCAGCAGCCTGCGGAGCGCCGCGCTCAGCGCGTCGACCAGCAGACCGGCGCGTCCACTCATCGTGCCCGTCACGACCACGCAGAGCATCATGGCCGTACCGGGATGCGTGAGCGGCGCCAGGCTCGCGCCGAAGGCCCCATCCATCGACCAAGTCAGCCGGACACTGTCCAGCGCCTCTGCAACCGGCAGGACGAGGCGCGTCGCGAGCACGAGCGCGACGAGGCCAAGATACGGGGCCAGATCGGCGGCAAGGCCATGCGTTGCGAGCGGGCCTGCGGCCCCGACCGCGCGGATCGCGGTCAGGAACACGGCAAAGCCGATCAGCGCCCCGGCGAGGGTGGGCAGCTCTGGCCCAGCGATCATGGCGAACGCCAGATGGGGCAGGAAGAACGCCAGCCCGGCGAGCGCCGCCCAGCCGATATCGGCGATGCTCAGCGCCTTCGGATCGGCCGTGCGCACCAGGGCGACCAGCAGCACGACCCCGGCGACCACGGTGAGGGACGATGTCGCCCCTGCCAGCGCGATCGGATCGAGGCCGGTGATCTCGACCTGCGTCAGCGCCGGCGTGCCGACGGCCCCGAAAGCGACCCCTGCCGCATGGCCGAGGAGTGCCAGGGCCACCGCGCGGACCGGGGCCAAGCCGATACCGACCAGAAGCGGTGCCGCCAGCGCGACGGGTGTGCCGAAGCCCGCAGCACCTTCCATGAAGAGACCGAAGAACCACGCGATCAAGAGCACCTGCAGCCGGCGGTCATCGGTCAGGCTGACCAGCGCCTTGCGCATCCGGGCGAGACCACCGCTCCGGCGCTGGTATTCGTAGAGCGTCAGTGCAGGGAAGATGATCCAGAGGATCGTGCCCGTGGCATGCGCCGCCTCGGCCGCGACGCCGATGGCCAGCCGGGCGCCGGCGGGGTCAGCGACGACGTCCGGCGCGAAGGCCGTCGCCGCCAGGCCCGCCGCGATCAGAAGGCCGGCCGTCCCGGCCGCCGCGGCAGACAGCCTAAAGGCGACCATCGCGACGAGCACGGCGCAGAGCGGTGCCGCGGCATAGAGCGTGGCCACGCCGCTCACCCGGTCTGGGTGGCTTGCCCCGAAGCAGTCGCCGGTGCCGCAGGGGCCGGCACAGGATGGACCGGCGCGCCGTCACGCTGGAACGCCGTCACATTCGCGATGGTGGTGCGCGCGATCTCGGTCAGCGCCTCGACGGTGAAAAAGGCCTGATGGCCGGTGACCAGCACGTTCGGGAAGGTCAGCAGCCGCGCGAAGACGTCATCGGGAATGATGTGGTTGGACAGATCCTCGAAGAAAAGATCGCCCTCCTCCTCGTACACGTCGATGCCAAGGCCCCCGATCTGCCCGTCCTTCAGCCCCTTGATGACGGCGCGTGTGTCGATGATCGCGCCGCGGCTGGTGTGGATCAGCAGGGCGCCGGGCTTCGTCGCGGCGACGGCGCGCGCGTCGATCATGTGGTGGGTCTCGGGCGTCAGCGGGCATTGCAAGCTTACGACATCACTTGCGCCCAGGAGCTCTTCTAACGCGCTGCAGAAGATGACGCCGCGTGCCGCCAGAGCGGCGTCGGGCACCGGGTCATGCGCGAGCACACGGCAGCCGAAGCCCAGCAGCAGCCCGGCGAGGACCGAGCCGATCTGGCCGGTGCCGACGATCCCGACGGTCTTGGTGTGGAGGTTGAAGCCGAGCAGGCCGTCGAGCTCGAAATTGCCCTCGCGCACCCGCATCCAGGACCGGTGGATCTTGCGGTTCAGCGTCAGGATGATGGCCACCGTATGCTCGGCCACGGCATGGGGCGAATAGGCGGGAACCCGGCACACCGCGATCCCCATCTCGGCCGCGGCGTCGAGATCGACATTGTTGAACCCGGCACAGCGAAGCGCGATCAGACGAACGCCACCGGCGGCGAGGCGCTCGATCACCGACCGGTCGACCGTGTCGTTCACGAAGACGCAGACGGCATCGGCCCCGTCGGCCAACGCTGCCGTCTCGGCATTCAGCCGGGGGGCGAGAAACCGCGTGTCATGACCGGCCGACGCGTTCTCCGCCTCCAGGAAGGCGCGGTCGTACTCCTTGGTCGAGAAGACGTCGATCCGCATGGCTGGGCATCCCGTTTCGCGTCGCGCGCCGATCAGAAGCCCGCAGGTTGGGGCGCCGGTCAAGACACTCGGTCGGGTGAGCTCAGATGCCTCGCCGCAATCGCCGCTGAGGGCCGTGCCGTTGCACCGAGGGGTCGTGGGCGACCGGGCTGAGACGCGCCGTAGGGACGAGCGGTGACGCGTTGCAGAGGCACGCCCATCGCACCACTTTCGCCCTGTCGAAGCAGCGTCTCAGACGCGTCACAGCAAGGACACCTGCCATGCCGGGGCGCATCTTCATCCTGAACGGTCATCCTGGCCCCAGCTCGATCACGCGTCAGGCGGTGGCACGCTATGCCGCGTCGGCAGAAGCCGCCGGTCATGAGGTGCGGGTGTCGCAGCTCGCCGATCTCAGCTTCGATCCGGACCGCGGCGTTGCCGGTTATGGCGAGGCCAAGCCGTTGGAGCTGGTGCTGGAGGAGGCGCTCGGCAATCTCGAATGGTGCTCGCATTTCGTGCTGGCCTTCCCGCTCTGGTGGGGCGGTTTACCGGCCAAGCTGAAGGGTTGGATCGACCGCGTATTCGTGCCCGGCCGGACCTTCACGACCGAGAAGACGACGCTTCTGGGTTTGCCCGCGCCCCTTCTCACGGGCCGTTCGGCACGCGTTGTCATCACGTCGGACACGCCACGCAGCTTTCTATGGCTGGCTTATGGCGACGCGATCCTCCGCCAGTTGCGCGGCCAGATCCTCGGCTTTGTCGGCTTCAAACCCGTGCGGATCACCTTCTTCGCGCCGGCGTCCGACCCGAAGCCCGGCGCCGTCGACAGACTGCTCGCCGAGATGGAGCAGCTGGGCCGCGACGCGCGCTAGCCGATACCGACGCACTCTTGCGTGACCGAGCTAGCGGACGGCGCCCGCTGCGCTGGCCCGCCAGAACACCGCCCGCCCGTTTTGACCCTGTGATGACACTTGCTGGCCCGCGAGGCATCCATGCCAATCCGCCCGAGGCCGAAAGTGCCCTGAGCGTCGACATGACCCACCACTCAAGGCCCGCCTGCGGGTCTCGGCGAGGCGATCGCGGACGCGCCGGACAGTCTTGTCATCTGGCGTTGGCGCATCGAGAGCGACGCAGAGGAGCCGCATCAAGGACAGCGGATCGCAGATCATGAACGCCGCGCGAGCGGCGCCGAGACTACGCTGCGCTTGCCGGATCGGCGCCTTGAACATCGGGTGGGGGCCGAACGGCTGTCGACCGCCTATGCAGCCGTCGCCACGGGCCAGATCCCCGATCTGCCGGGGCGGGAGACGCTCGACAGCGACCGTCGCCTTGAGAATGTCGAGCGGATCGCCGCCCGTGCTCAGCCGTTCAAGACGCCCGACAGCCCGAAAGCCCCCAAGTGCTGCATCGTGTCCTCGCCCGAGCCGACCGGGTCAGCGAATCACCCGGCGCCTCGCGCTGGGGGGGGGATGTCCTGGGCGTCCAATTCGCGCTCGATTGCCTCGGTGACGCCAACTTGGGCCGTCAGGCGCCGCGCAGCACC
>JBCCSW010000068.1:0-13437 GCA_039199465.1 Pseudomonadota bacterium | reverse complement strand
GCAGGCCATCAAAGGCATCAAGGCGGAGCTCACAATCCGCCTCAAACAGCTCGTCGACGAGGGCAAGCTGCTGGAAGCCCAACGCCTCGAACAACGCACCAATTTCGACCTCGAAATGCTGGAGGCCACCGGCGTCTGCAACGGGATCGAAAACTACTCCCGCTATCTGACTGGCCGCGCACCGGGTGAGCCGCCCCCCACCCTGTTCGAATTCATCCCAGACAATGCCATCGTCTTTGCCGACGAGAGCCACGTCTCCGTCCCGCAAATCGGCGGCATGTACCGGGGCGACTACCGGCGCAAATTCACGCTGGCCGAGCACGGCTTCCGGCTGCCGTCGTGCATGGACAACCGGCCGCTGAAGTTCGAGGAATGGGACGCCATGCGCCCGCAATCCGTCTTCGTCTCAGCCACCCCCGCCGCGTGGGAGATCGAGCAAACCGGCGGCGTCTTCGTTGAACAAATCATCCGCCCCACAGGCCTGCTAGACCCGGTCATCGAAATCCGCCCCGTCGATACGCAGGTCGACGACGTCATGGACGAAATCCGCCGCGTGTCCGAGCAGGGCTACCGCACCCTCGTCACCACGCTCACCAAGCGCATGGCCGAGGATCTGACCGAATACCTGCACGAGCAGGGCATCAAAGTCCGCTACATGCATTCCGACATCGACACGATCGAGCGGATCGAGATCATCCGTGATCTGCGCCTCGGCGCGTTCGACGTGCTGATCGGCATCAACCTGCTGCGCGAGGGGCTCGACATTCCCGAATGCCGGCTCGTCGCGATCCTCGATGCGGACAAGGAGGGCTTCCTCCGCTCCGAGACCTCGCTGATCCAGACCATCGGCCGCGCTGCCCGCAACGCCGACGGCCGCGTCATCATGTATGCCGACAAGACCACCGGCTCGATGGAGCGGGCGATCGGCGAGACGACCCGCCGGCGCGAAAAGCAGGTCGCCTATAACGAGGCGCACGGGATCACGCCGCAAACCGTCAAGAAGAACGTCGAGGACATCCTGCAGGGTCTCTACCAGGGCACGGCGGACGAGAGCCGGATCACCGCGAAGCTCGACAAGGGGATGGAGGGCAAGACTGGCTCGAACCTCGCCGCGGTGATCGAGGGCCTGCGCAAGGACATGCAGAAGGCGGCCGAGAACCTGGAGTTCGAGGAAGCCGCCCGCATCCGCGACGAGATGCAACGCCTCGAAAAGATGGAGCTTGCCGTCGCCGACGATCCGCTCGCCCGGCAATCGGCGCTGGAGGAGAAGGTGTCCAACGGGCAGAAGGGCCGCTCCACGGCAGGGCGCGGCGGCTCATCGGCGCGCGGCGGGCGCGGGCGCAACCGGCGCAGAAGGGGCTGACGCAGCGGCGCTAGCGTGGCACAGTGGCGGTATGACAAATGTCACGATCATGCGGCGGATCGGATGTGCTGCGGTCGCCGCGGCGGCCATCGTGTCCTCGACGGGCACCCCGTCGAATGCGTCGGGCGAGGCGAGCGGCGTGATGGCAATGTGCATGGCTCGGGGTATTGACGATCACACCGTCTGCGTCTGCGCCGAGGAGAAGCTCGTTGGCGTGATCGGTGACGAGAGCCTCTTGCTCTATGCCGCGGTCGGCACGGCTTTTGTCGGCGACATGAAAAAGGGCATGGACATGGGCCTGTCCTGGGACATGGCGATCGACCATGTC
The DNA here is from genome assembly GCA_039199465.1 of Pseudomonadota bacterium. Taxonomy (GTDB): domain Bacteria; phylum Pseudomonadota; class Alphaproteobacteria; order Rhodobacterales; family Rhodobacteraceae; genus Thermohalobaculum. The sequence continues at coordinate 11,746 of JBCCSW010000068.1, read as the reverse complement.
AGCGCAAATCAGGGCATCGGTCGCACGCCCCTGCTGGAGCGCATGAACCGCGCCGGGCGCGATCATCGCATCGCCATACGCCAGTGCCGCGAGGCGGGTTGAGGCCGCCGAGCGAGCCCTAGGTCATCGCGACCCCTCGGTCGGCCGCAGACCTCAGCTAGACTTGCCAGGCAGCGTCTTCGGGGCGTCGGGCAGCACATGCCAGGCCGAGCCCGAGGCAATGATGCACGACACCCCGTCGGGCCGGGTCAGCACCAGGGTCCAGCCCGCCTCGCCCGGCCCGTCCTCCGGCGCGCGCCACAGCTCGACCATCGCCTTGGGTCCCATCAGCCCGCGGCCATGCGCAGCCTCCCCATGGCGGTGTTCCAGCGTCTCCACCAGCTTGTCCCGCGGACCGCAGGCAAGCGCATGCGCCGTTGCCTCCGATGCCGACATGACCCCACCGATCAGCGCGCCAACTGTCAGCGACGCCAGCACAATCCCTCTGTTCATCATCAATTCTCCCTCAATCGGAGAGCCGCCCCCCGCGGCGTCAGGACGGGTCCCGCCCGAGCGACGCGCCCATCGACCGCGCCGCCACTACCATTCCTCGAATGAAGCATCTTGCTTAAGAAATATGGTGTTGCCGGGGCGGGTGGCCGTGCGCGCGGCAACCAAGACGACCGCTGCCCGCCTTTCGGGCAGCCGGCATTGGCCCGCCGCGCGCTCAGCCTAGGGCCCAGGCAACGGCGATATAGCGGCCGGTCTTCGCGGCACCGACCAGCAGCAGGAACAGCCAGAACGGCGTGCGCATGATCCCGGCGATGACGGTAAAGGCGTCGCCGAACGGCGCCCAGCTCAGCAGCAGCGTCCAGACGCCATAGCGCGCCCAGAGCCGCTGCGACGTCGCCAGAAGGCGCTCCGAGACCGGGAACCAGCGACTGCCCCGCCAGCGCTCGACGTAAAGCCCCATGCCCCAGTTCACGACCGCGCCGAGTGTGTTGCCGATCGAGGCCACGACGATCAGCCAGAACACCGGCGCGACCTCCTCGATCTGCAACGCGGCGAACACGATCTCGGACTGGAAAGGCAGCACTGTCGCGGCGCCGAAGGCCGCGGCGAACAGCCCGACAAGCGCGGTGAGGGTGGTCAGCGGCTCGTCCATCAGATCCCCACACCCCGGCCGACATTGACCCCCGCGCTGCAAAGGCGCACCTAGCCCAAGAAGACGACCGTGGGAGCCCTGCCATGCTTGCCGCCGCCACGCTCTTGCTGATCAACGTGCCCGCCGGCACGTCGCTCGCCACATTGCCGGGCGGGTTGTGGTTCGAGGAAGCGGGCCGGACGGTCAGCGTGCAGGTCATCGGGCTGGAAGACGCCGCCATCGCCATCGACGAGGCGCGGAGCGCTGCAACGGCCAATCCGCTGATCCGTGTCGATGACGGCGTCACGCTCGGCTATGCCACAGTCAGCGTCAGCACCGAGGGGCCCGAGGGCCGGGTCAGGCAGCTTTATCTGAGCTTCGGCGAAGAGCACCTGCTCATGACCGATATCGACCCGGCCGAGGAACGGCGGACTGGCACCGATATCGGCTCAGCGACTAACACCATCAGCACCGACACCGACCCGCGCGCGCCTGCCGAACGGTTGCGCCCGGGCAGCGAAGCCGGGCGCCATCCGGGCCGCGTCGATTTGATCGTCGATGGCTACTTGATCGACGATGCCGCCGGTGTCCTGCCGCTCGACTTCTTCGCCGGCCCCCTGACGCTGGAGATCCGGGCCGAGGGACAGACGCCCTGACAGCCCATATCGGCCCGGCCCCGCGCGGGCCGCCTAGCTCATCGTCGGGATGACGAACTCGGCGCCTTCCTTGACGCCCGAGGGCCAGCGCGCCGTCACCGTCTTCGTGCGGGTGTAGAAGCGGAAGGCGTCGGGACCGTGCTGGTTCAGATCGCCGAAGGCCGATTTCTTCCAGCCGCCGAAGGTGTGATAGGCGAGCGGCACCGGGATCGGCACGTTGATCCCCACCATGCCGATATTGATCCGGCTTGCGAAGTCGCGCGCGGTGTCGCCGTCGCGGGTGAAGATCGCGACGCCATTGCCGTATTCGTGGTCCATGGCGAGGCCGATCGCCTCCTCATAGGTCTGGGCGCGCACCGTCGACAGGACCGGGCCGAAGATCTCGGTCTTGTAGATATCCATGTCCCGCGTCACGCGGTCGAACAGGCAGCCGCCCATGAAGTTGCCGCCCTCATAGCCCTGCAGGCCGAAGCCGCGGCCGTCGACCACCAGCTCGGCCCCCTCCTCGACGCCGCGATCCACCAGGCCTTTGACCCGGTTCAGGGCGTCGGCCGTCACCAGCGGGCCGAAATCCACGTCGTCGCCATCGGTATAGGGGCCGACCTTCAGGTTCTCGACCTTGGGCGCGAGCGTGCCGATCAGCCGGTCCGCCGTCTCCTCGCCGACGGGCACCGCGACCGAGACCGCCATGCACCGCTCCCCAGCCGCGCCGTAGCCTGCCCCGACAAGGGCATCTGCCGCCTGATCCATGTCGGCATCGGGCATGACGATCATGTGGTTCTTGGCGCCGCCGAAGCACTGCACGCGCTTACCGGCGGCCGTGCCACGGCTATAGACATACTGGGCGATCGGGGTGGAGCCGACGAAGCCGACCGCGCCGATATCGCCATGGTCCAAGATCGCGTCGACGGCCGACTTCTCGCCGTTCACGACATTCAGGATGCCCGCCGGCAGGCCGGCCTCGATCATCAGCTCGGCCAGCAGCATCGGGCACGACGGATCGCGCTCGGACGGCTTCAGGATGAAGGCGTTGCCGCAGACGATCGCCGGGCAGAACTTCCACATCGGGATCATGGCCGGGAAGTTGAACGGCGTGATGCCGGCCGCGATGCCGACGGGCTGGCGTATCGAGTACATGTCGATCCCGGGCCCCGCACCCTCGGTAAACTCGCCCTTCAAAAGATGCGGCGCCCCGATGCAGAACTCGGCGACTTCCAGGCCGCGGATCACGTCACCCTTGGCATCGGGCAGCGTCTTGCCGTGCTCGCGGCTGATCGCCTCGGCCAACTTGTCCATGTCGCGGTGCAACAGGTCGACGAACTTCATCATGACGCGGGCGCGCTTCTGCGGGTTGGCGGCGGCCCAGGCGGGCTGCGCGGCCTTCGCGTTCTGCACGGCGGCGTCCAGTTCCTCGGCGCTGGCGAGCGGCACGCGTGCCTGCACCTCGCCTGTCGCCGGATTGAAGACATCGGCGAAACGGCCCGAGGTGCCCCTGACATGGCTGCCCCCGATGAAATGCGTGAGCTCGGTGGTCATGGCGTTTCCTCCTCTGCCGTCGCAGCGCGGCGGTCTCTTGTCCTCGCCGCGTCTTGCACCGTGAGGCCCGTCGCTCGCAATGGCATCGGTCGAGAAATCGCAGCCGGCCGCTCGGCCGCGCCGAGACGTCCGGATGCCGCTCATACGATCCCGACCCGGGCTGCACGGGCCAGGGCCACCTCGGCAAGCCGGGGGACATCGGCGCCCATGGTGACGGCGGCCGCATCCGCCGCGTTGCCGTCAAGGCCACGGCGATAGACCCCCTGGATGATCGCCGCCATGCGGAACGCGTTGTAGGCGACCAACAGATCTAGATCCGCGATGCCATCTCGCCCTGTCTTGGCGGCATAGCGGGCGGCAAGCGCGTCGGCCGTCGGGATGCCGAGCGTATGAAGGTCGGCATCCGCCAGGCCCCACCGAAGATCGGCCGGAAAATCCCAGACCATCAGGAGATAGGCGAGATCGGCCAGCGGGTGGCCGAGGGTCGAGAGCTCCCAATCCAGCACCGCGACGGGTCGCGCTGAACCGGCCGCAAACTTAACGTTGTCGAGGCGATAGTCACCATGCACCAGGCAGGTCTCGTCCGGGATCGCGGCGACAGCCTCGGGCAGGGCCGCGATCAGCCGCTCCATCGCCGGGATCTCGCCGGTCTCGGTCGCGCGGTACTGCTTGGCCCAGCGCGCCGTCTGGCGCGCGATGTACCCGCCCGACCGCCCGTAATCGGCGAGGCCGAGCGTCGCGACGTCCGCGCCGTGGATCGCCGCCAGCGTATCGATCAGCGCGTCGTAGACCGCGGCGCGCATGACGGCCGGCATCTCGGGCAGCCGGGTGTCGAAATGCACGTCGCCCGCAACGTAGCCCATGACGTAGAACGCCGCGCCGATCACGCTCGTGTCCTCGCAGACGCATAGAACCTCGGGCACCGGGACGGGCGTCGGCGCCAGCGCGGCGATGACCCGGGCTTCGCGCTCGATGGCATGAGCCGACGGCAGCAGCGGTCCATAGGGTTTCCGCCGCAGCACGATCTGCCGGGCGCCGCTATCCGCGCGGTAGGTCGGGTTCGATTGGCCGCCGGTGAAGCGGGTCCAGACCATCGGCGCGTCGAGGCCGGGTATCCGATACCTCAGATACGGCTCGAGCCGCTGAAGCGGCAGATCGACCTCGCTGCCCAGATTATCGGCACAAGTCACGGCGAATGCAGTGGCAGTGTTGCATGAAATCCCCAGCACACGCGGTGCTCGGCCACACAATACCCGCAATCGTTGCGCATTCACGCAACGCTTACCGGGGTGTGCGATGGTAAGCGCGTGGTGCTGATGTGTGGTGGCATCGGTACTGCGTTTCCTCCCTGTCGACTCGGCCGCGCCTCGTGCGCGGCCTTTTTTTTGGCCGGCTCCGACATCTTCAGCCGATGTATGCATAACGGTTTCACATAGTGGAACGCCATATCGCCTGATGTCGTTGATCGCGCGACCAGCGCAAGCTCAGCCGGTTTGTGAGGCTGTGACCCCTAGGCTTCTCGCGAAACATGCATTTTCACTGTTGACCTTCGACAGGAGAAATTGAAGCTAGCGCTTGATCACGGCAAAGCCGGGTCGACAGGGAAGACAGCACAACCATAAGGCGGATATCCGCCACGCAGGGGCGCCGAGATGGCGCCCCTGTTGTTTTGGCGGCTCACCCACGACGTGCCTCGACGACATGCCCCCGCGACATGCCCCGGCGACATGCCCTGGACTACAGGGAACAACTACCCCGAGCATTTGCCGGCGCACCGGAGACCGCGCGCCGACCCGTTCAACGGATGGTCATGCCGCCTTGATTTCCTGAGCGCGTGCTGGCACCCCGCGCCGACAGGTGAGAGCAACCGGACCGATGCCCATGCCGATATCCCATGCCGCCCGCCACGCCGCCGCCGCAGCGCTCACCCTGGGCCTTGCCACGTCGGCAGGGGGGGCGGCGGCCCAGACCGACGAGTTGCGCACGACCCATGGCGACTGGCAGATACGCTGCGCGCCGGGGACCGAGGACTGCGTGATGGCGCAGGTCGGAAAGGGCCCGCAGGGCAATGATCTGCTGGAGATGCGGATCCGCAAGCTGGACGGCGTCACCGGTCAGAACGGCGAGCAGGTGCCGGCCGCGATCCAGATCCTCACCCCGCTCGGCGTCGCGTTGAAGGCCGGAGTGCGGGTACAGATCGACGCCTCGGAAGTCCGCGGCGCGGCCTTCGAGGTCTGCGCCCAGGCCGGCTGTGTCGTCCGCGAGCCGATGGGAACCAAATTCGTCGACGAGATGAAGGGCGGCAACACGGCGACCGTCACCCTCGCCGCACTGCCGGGCGAGGGACCGGTGCAGGAACTGACAAGCAGCATCTCGCTGCGCGGGTTCACGGCGGCCTTCAACGACCTGCAGCCCTAGCGTCCAGTCGCCCTCCGGCTCAGCCGCGCCAGGCCCTGAACGCGAGCACCGCGTTCAGGCCACCGAAGGCGAAGGCGTTCGACAGGCAGGCATCGACCCTGGCCTCGCGCGCCGTATTGGGCACGACGTCCAACGCGATCTCCGGATCCTCTTCCTCGAACCCGATCGTGGGCGGCACGATCCCGCGCGACATCGCCATCACGCAGGCGGCCGCCTCCAGCGCCCCGGCCGCGCCGATGGCATGCCCATGCATCGATTTGGTCGAGGAAACCATGACCTGCGCTGCGTGCTCGCCCAGGGCCAGGCGGATCGCCGCCGCCTCGGTCCGATCGTTCAGCGCCGTCGCCGTGCCATGCGCGTTCACATAGCCGACCTCGCCGGCATCCATCCCGGCATCCGCCAGGGCGAGGCTCATGGCCGAGGCCGCGCCCTCCACCGCCGGCGCCACGATATCGGCGGCATCGGCGCTTGCCCCGGCACCGACGATCTCGCCCAGGATCACCGCACCGCGCGCCCTCGCCGCATCCAGCCGCTCCAGAACCAGGATCGCGCAGCCCTCGCCCAGCACCATGCCGTTGCGGGTCTTCGAGAACGGCCGGCAGCCGTCCTTGGACATGACCCTCAGCCCCTCCCAGGCCTTGATGCCGCCGAAGCAGAGCACGCTCTCGGTCCCGCCCGTTACCGCGGCGTCCGCACTGCCCGAGCGCACCAGCTGAAAGGCCTGACCGATCGCGTGGTTCGAGGAGGCGCAGGCCGTCGAGACCGACCATGCCGGCCCGCGCAGCCCATGGGCCATCGACACCTGGCTGACCGGCGCGTTCGACATCAGCCGGGGAATGATGAACGGGTGGACGCGGTTCTTCTGCTCTTCGTAGACGATGCGATAGTTCTCGTCCTGCGTGTGCAGCCCGCCCATCGCCGTCGCGATGATCGTCGCGGTGCGGTGTCCAACCACCTGAAAATCGATGCCCGACTGGGCCACCGCTTCCTCGGTCGCGGTCAGCGCCATCTGCGTGATCCGGTCGAACAGCGAGCGCTGCTGGCGGTCCCAACGGTCTTCCCCGACATAGCCCTTTGCCTCGGCCGCGATCTTGATCATCAGCCGGGACGGGTCGATCAGCTCGATCGGACCGATCCCCGGCCGGCCTTCCGCAAGCCCCTCGAAATGCGCATCGCGTCCGACGCCCAGGGCCGACACGACCCCGAGGCCGGTCACCACGACACGGTGCATTAGGTCTTCTCGGCGATCAGCTGTTTCACCCCGTCGACGATCTTGCCGACGGTGCCGATATCGAAATCCGAGGCTTGCGGATCGTTGGCGTTAAAGGGGACGGAGATGTCGAAGGCCTCCTCGATCCCGAAGACCACCTCGACCAGCGACAGGCTGTCGAGACCGAGATCGTCGACCGTGGTGTCGGGTGTCACGCTGTCGGGCTCGACCATGGCCTGCTCGGCGATGATCGCTACCACCCGATCGTGCACGTCGTCACTCATCACACCCTCCGGAGGCCCCGGCTCTCTCTAGCACAGGGGCCCAGACGTTAAAGACCGAGCTTCGCGCGCACCTCGCGCATCTGCTCGAGCAGTCTCGGCAGCTTCCGTATCGCCAGCATCGCGCGCATCATCTCGCCCCGCGGACCGGCCGGCGCGCCCATCATCACCTGGCCACCTTTGATGTTGCTGCCAACGAGGCTGCCACCCGCCAGGAGCACATCGTCGCCGATCGTGAGATTGTCGCCGACGCCGACCTTGCCGCCCAGAACGCAGCGCTCGCCGATCGTGACCGAACCCGCGAGGCCGACATGGCCGCAGATCAGGCAGTTGGCGCCGATGCGTCCGTTATGGCCGACCATCACCAGGTTATCGATCTTGGTGCCCTGCCCGACCGTCGTGTCGCGCACCGTGCCGCGGTCTATGCAGGCGTTGGCGCCGATCTCGACGTCGTCCGCCAGCACCACGGCCCCCAGCGAGGCGATGCGCAGATAGACGGTCTCGCGCATTTCGACCGCGGCACCGGTCTTGCCCCGCGCATCCTCGACCGCGCCGGTCTCGGGCGTGACATAGCTGAAGCCGTCACCGCCGATCACGGCGTTGGCCTGCACGCGGACCCTGGCACCCAACCGGCAGCCATGGCCAACACGCACGCCAGGCCCGATCAGCCCGCCCTCCCCGATCTCGGCATCGCGGCCGATCGTGGCATGGGCACCGACGCGAACACCCTCGCCGAGCCGCGCTCCGGGGCGGACGACGGCATAGGGGCCAAGCCAGACATCGGCGCCGATCACCGCGGCCGGGTCGATCACGGCGGTCGGGTGGATCCCGGGCTCCTGATCGAGCGCCGGCTCGAAGTGACGCGTGACGCTCGACAGCGCGACCCGCGCGCGCGGCGCGAACAACGCCGCCGCCAGGCCGAGCGCGCGCCAGTCCGCCCCGGGCCAGAGCACGGCCGCGCGCGCCTGCCCGCGCTCGATCGCACCCGCATATTTCGGCGCCATCGCCAGGGCGAGGTCGTGCACGCCGGCCGCGGCAGGCTCAGAGGCGCCACGCACCGACAGCGCCAGATCGCCGACCGCGTCTAAGCCGGTCGCGGCAGCGATCTCTGCGATGGTGTGGGACATGCAGCATCCGGCGTGGCTCGCGCGCCGTCCTACTGACAGCACTGCGCGGATGCAAGGCGCCGCTGCCGTTCCCATGGCGGCCAGCCCCATGCGGCTCGCCTGGCCAAATCGGCACCATGGGCGCGCCGCATGACAGCGTGCCCACGCTGTCGGTGAGGCCCCGTCAGTGGAAACCCGTCAGTGGAAACCCGTCAGTGCAAACCCGTCAGCGCCAACCCCGTCAGAGTGCAGGGAGCGACACGCCCTCGCGTTCCAGCGCATCTGCCACAAGCGCGTCGCGGCGATAGACGTCCGAGCGGAAAGCGGGCTCACCGTTCACGTCGGTGAACGCCGTCCGGTAGATCAGATGCACCGGCAGCGGCACGTCGAGGTTGACATAGATCTCGCGCCCCGTCGCCAGCCAGCGCTGGAACGACCGCTCGGGCTGATCGACCTGCTTGCTGAGCAGGTTGTAGGCGAGCTCCAAGGGCCGCTCGACCCGCACGCAGCCATGGCTGTAGGCCCGGTTGTCGCGCCGGAACAGGCCGCGCTGCGGCGTGTCGTGCAGATAGATCGCATGGTTGTTCGGGAACATGAACTTCACCCGACCAAGCGCGTTCCCCGGCCCGGGCGCCTGGCGCACGCGACCCGGAAAGTCGGCCGGCGTCACGCTCGGCCAGTCGATAGACCACGCATCGGCCCCGACCAGCGTCATGTTCCGCGCCTCCAGATAGTTCGGATCCTCCTGCAGCTTCGGCAGGATCTCCTTGCGCGCGATCGACATCGGGACATGCCAGGTCGGGTTGATCACCATGTGATCCATGGCGTCGGAGAACTCGACCGTCTGGTGCTTGTACTTCCCGATGACGGCACGCGAGGTGAAGACGATGTCGTCGCCCTCGAGAATGTCGACGCGGAAGTCCGGCATGTTGACGACCACGCGGCGGTCCTTGCCGATGCGGCCGTTGTTCCAGCGAATACGCTCCAGGTTCACCGCAACCTGCCGCGCCCGCTTGGCGGGCGAGATGTTGAGCGCGGCACGGGTGGCGGGGCCCACAACACCGTCGGTATTCAGGCCATGGCGCGTCTGGAAGCGCTTCACCGCGTCCAGCAACGCCATGTCGAACAGATCATCGGGCGGCGCCGCGGCAATCAGCGCCAGGGCGTCGTCATCGGCGGCGAGCAGCGGGCCGATGGTCTGCTCGGTCTCGGGCGCGCTCTCCTCCAGATCGCCCATCGCGATGAGCCGCTGACGCAGTTGCAAGACGCGCGCACCGCGATCGCCCTCCTTCAGCGACTTGCCCTTGGCTAGGGCCGGGCCCCAGGGCTCGGGCGTCGCGGCCAACGCCAGCAATTCGCCATGGCGCTGCATCAGCCGAACATAGTCGGCATCGTCGGGCGCCAGCGCGGCAAGGAACGCATCGGCGTCATGGCTGGCGGCGAGCCCGGTCATCAACGCCTCGACTTCGGGCCGGATCGGGTGGACGTCGAAATACCCGCCCAGGCGGCGAGGCGTCAGCAGCCCTGACGACACGGCGCGCCCGTAGTCCAGGAACACCTGCGAGAACAGCAACTCAGACGTCGCATCCCACGGCCGCGCAAGCGCCGCATCCAGCTCGACCGGGCGGAAGCGCGCCTCGGGCAACGCATGCAACGGGGCGGCGGCGACGGCCGCGCGCAGGGCGCGCGCTGCCTTGGGCGCGATGTCTCCCGGTGACGACGCCCAGACCGGCGCATGGGATCGCGCCGAATAGAACGCCGCCAGCGCTCTGTCCTCCTGCCCCGCGAGCAACCGCTCCAGCACGGGCATGACGGCCTGATCTTGAACGACGCCGCCGTCCGCCTGCGCGGCCATGGCCGGGCTGACGGCGATCGGGCTTGCCACGAGCGTCGAGACAGCAAGCGCGCCGATGGCGGCTGCACTCAGCGCCGGGCGGATGATCGGGTCAAAGGCTGAACAGGCAAACACAGCGCTCTCCTAACGACGAGACTCAACTCAGATGTATGAGCCTAGCACAGACGTGGCGTCAGCTTCGCTCACCGCGACGTGTTGTCGGCCCCCTCCGAAAGGCGTGCCTTTCGTGCGTCAACGGGCGGTCTGAGGGCCGCCTGCGCCGTGCCAGGCCGTGCCAGATTGTGCCGGTTTCGCGGCAAGCGCGCAGTCCGGAGCCCCAAATCGGAACAGAATTTTGACCAGTTTCAGCGTTATCCAACGCCTGCATCCCAGCGAAACTGTTGGAAGATGCTGAGGGGCGTGGCATACCACACTGCGTAGTGTGACACAGATCACAGCACCGAGGGACAGGCATTGACCCGTTATGGATCGACCCGGCACGGCGTGTCGCGCCGTAGCCTTATCGAATCGGCTTTCTTTCTCTCTGCACTCAGCGTCGGCGGCGGTCTGGCGTCGCCGGCACTGGCCCGGGGCATGGGCGACTTCCGGTCGCTGCGGCTGGTGAACAACCGCACCGGCGAGAGCATCGACTGCGTCTACTATGCGGACGGTCTCTATATCGACGAAGCGCTGTCGGCCTTCGATTTCATCCTGCGCGACTGGCGTGAGGAGCAATCGATCCGGATGGACCGGTCGGTGATCGACATCCTGGCCAGCGTGCAGAGCCGGCTCGACAGCCGCGAGCCGTTCGAGATCGTCTCCGGCTACCGGACACCGATCACGAACGCGACGCTCCGGCGTCGCTCACGCGGCGTCGCGAAAAAGAGCTATCACACTAAGGGCATGGCGGTGGACATCGCCATGAAGACCCGCAGCGTCCGGCAGATCGCCCATGCCGGGCTGTCGCTCGGTCGCGGCGGCGTCGGCCGCTACAGCCGCGCCCAGTTCGTGCATCTGGACAGCGGGCCCGAACGTACCTGGGGCCGCTAAGCGCCGGCCGAGGGGTGGGTGCGGTGCGCCGGGCTACCCGCGCACCGTCCCATCGCCCTCGACCAGGTATTTGAAGCTCGTCAGCTGCTCGGCCCCGACGGGGCCGCGGGCATGCATCTTGCCGGTCGCGATGCCGATCTCGGCCCCCATGCCGAACTCGCCGCCATCGGCGAACTGGGTCGAGGCGTTGCGCATGACGATCGCGCTGTCGACCTCGGCCGAGAAGCGCGCCCAAGCGGCATCGTCTTCGGTCAGGATTGCGTCGGTATGGGCCGAGCCGTGATCGCGGATATGGGCGATCGCGCCATCCAGCCCGTCGACGACCCGCGCCGCGATATCCATCGAGAGGTATTCGCGCCCCCAATCCTCGGCCGTTGCCGGCACGACGGCGTCGTGCAGGGCCCGGACCGCGTCGCAGCCATGCACGGTGACACCGGCGGCAAGCAGCGCGGCCACGACCTCCGCGCCCAGCGCGCGCGCATCACGGTCGATCAGCAGGCATTCCGACGCACCGGGATCTGCGGCGCGGCGG
>JBCCSW010000067.1:0-13600 GCA_039199465.1 Pseudomonadota bacterium | reverse complement strand
CTGGAGTTCTGGCCAACCGCCTGGGCCTGGCCGCCCCCGCCGCCGTCCGAGCCGCCGGCGAAACGGTCGGTGGCCGAGCCCGCCTCGTCGAGCTCGGCGATCACCTGCTCGATCGGGCCGCCCGGCGCGAATTGGATGATCGCGAAGTTCAGCGCCATGATCCCCAAGAGCGTGGGGATGATCAGCAGCAGCCGGCGCAGGATGTACGGACCCAATGGGCTGACCTTATCTCGCTGTCATGGGAAGGCTGGACGGTTGCCGATCAGGCAGCGGTCACTGACCGATCTGCGGGGCCAGTTCGGCGAACTTGGCCTCGTCGATCCACCAGGTGTCGATCACGCCACGGCTATAGGCGGGCTTGATCGCGGGCTGGCCGTAGACGTTCCAATAGGCGAGGTGGTGCGAGGCCTTCGACCACTGCGGCACCCAGATCTGCATCGCGCGAAGCACGCGGTCGAGCGCGTTGACCGCGGTCACGAGTTCCTCGCGGCTGGCCGCCCGTTCGATCGTCTCGATCAGCGCATCGACCGCGGGATTGGCGACGCCCGAGGTGTTCTGCGAGCCCGGCGAGGCGGCCGAGGCCGAGTGGAAATAGTCGCGCAACTCCGATCCCGGCGTCAGCGACATCGCCTTGCGGTCGACCGTCGCATCGAAGTCGAACTCGTCCATGCGGTTCTTGTACTGCGCCGGGTCGACGGTGCGGCTGGTCGCGGTGATGCCGAGGCGTTCGAGGTTCTGTGCATAGGGGTTGGTGATGCGCTCGAAGCCCTCCGAGACCAGGAGGAACTCGATCTCCAAGGCTTCGCCCGCAGCGTTCACGCGCTTGCCGTCGACGATCTGCCAGCCGGCCTCGTCCAGCAGCGTGCCCGAGCGGCGAAGTTGACGGCGGAGCCGCCCCGACCCGTCTGAGACCGGCGGGACATAGGCCACGGCTTCCAGCGCGCCGTCGGGCAGATGCTCGGCCAACGGCTCCAGCAGCGCCAGTTCGGCCGGCGTGGGCGCGCCGGTCGCCTCCAGCTCGCCGCCGCCTTCGAAGAACGAATTCGTGCGATCGTAGAGGTCGAAGAACAGCGTCTTGTTCGACCATTCGAAGTCGAACATCTCGGCGATCGCCTGGCGCGTCTTCGGGTTGGCGAACTTCTCGCGGCGGATGTTGAACCAATAGCCCTGCGTGCCGGCAGGGCGATTGTCGTCGGGCGTGGCCTTGACGACGGCGCCGGTCTGTACCGCCTCGAAATTGTAGCTGTTGGCCCAGAGACGCGACCAGAACTCTTCGTAGAAGGTGTATTCGCCGGCCTTCAGCCCCTCGAACGCCGCCGTGCGGTCGCGATAGTAGTCGAGCCTGATCTCGTCGAAGTTGTAGCGCCCCTTCATCACCGGCAGGTCGCGGGCCCAGTAGTCGTCGCGCCGGCGATAGCTGATCCGCCGGCCGGGCTCGGCCTCGCCCACGGTATAGGGCCCGCTGCCCAGGAACGGATCGAGGGTCGAATCCTCGAAATCGCGGCCCTCCCACCAGGCACGCGCCAGCACGGGCAGGCCGGCCACCGACATCGGCATGTCGCGAAGCGGGAAGGACGGATCGAAGCGGAAGGTCACCTCGCGCTCGCCCGTGACCTCGGCACCGGTGACGGCGGCAAACTGCAGGCGATAGGACGGATGGCCCTTCTCCATCAGCGCCTCGAAGGTCCAAACAACGTCTTCCGGGGTGACGGTGGAGCCGTCGGCAAAGCGTCCCTCGGCGCGCAGGGTAAAGGCGACGCTCTGTTTGTCGGGGCCGAGCTCGGCGGTCTCTGCGAGCAGGCCGTACACGGCATCGGGCTCGTCGGCGGCGCCGGTCATCAGGGTGTCGTAGCAGAGCGTCATCGCCGCCGCCGGGTTGCCCTTGAGGACGAAGGGATTGAGGCTGTCGAAGGTGATGCCGGGCACGGCGGTGGAGAAGGTGCCGCCCTTGGGGGCGTCGGGGTTCACATAGTCGAAATGCGCGAAATCGGCCGGGTACTTCAGCGCGCCGAAGGATGAGAGGCCGTGCGTGACGCCCTCGGGACCCGCCGCGCGCGCCAGATTGGGCACCATGCCGCCGGAACCAAAGGCCGTGACCGCCCCAAGACCGAATGCCCCGAAACCGAAGCTGCGCCGCGTGATCATGCCGTCCTCCATGCTCAATCGCCCTCGTGATCGTAGGAAATGGGTCGCTTGGCTTTCAAGAACAGCGCGCGGGCATGCCCCCGCCGCGGCGCTGACAGATCGGTGAGCGACGCCGCCCAATTGCCCTGATGGCATTCACCGAAAACGACAAGGCCCGCCGACGGGGTCAGCGGGCCTTCGTGTTTCCGACGATACGGCTCGGTCAGGGCAGGTCGATCGGGTTAGGGCTGTTCTCGTTCAGCCATTTGATGACCGCCAGACGGTCCTCTTCGTTGCGGAGGCCGCGGAACGACATCTTGGTGCCCTTCACCACCCCCATCGGGTTCTCGAGATACTCCGCCAGGCGATCCGGGCTCCAGACGCCGCCATGACCGGTCAGGGCCGAGGAGTAGCGATAGCCGTCGATCGACGCCACATCGCGACCGACCACGCCCAGCAGGTACGGGCCGACGCGGTTCTGCTCCTTGTCGGCGACGTGGCAGGCGGCGCATTGGCGGAAAACCTTCGCACCGTCGGCGGCTGAAACGCTCGCGAAGATGCTCTCGACGGCGGGCGCCTCGGGCTCGGGCTCGGGCGCGGTCGTCGTGTCAACCACGGCGACCTCCATCGTCTCCTCGGATGCCTCCGCTTCAGTCGCCGCGGCCTCAGGCGCCTCGGTCTCGGTTTCCGTTGACGCCTCTGCCGCTTCAGTCTCGGCTGCCGCTTCGGCGGCTTCCTCGTCGACCGATGCCTCGGCGGGGCCCGTCTCGGCTGTCTCTTCGGCGGGCTCGTCCACGGTCGACGCCTCTGTCGCAGCGGTCTTCGCCGGCTCGGTCGTGGCGTCCTCGCCGGCCGCCGCTATCACCACGGTCTCCGCCTCGGCCGTCGCGTCCGCCGTCTCAGTGGCCTCGGGTTCGGCAGGAGCCTCGGCGGCCTCGGTCTCGGATGCCTCGTCGGCGTCGGTCGTCGCCGTTTCGGCAGTGTCGGCTGCGGCGGTATCGGCAGGCGCTTCGGTGACCTCTGTCCCAGCCTCTGCCTCAGCCTCGATCTCAGCCTCGGCCGTCTCGGTAACCTCGGCCTCCGCCGCTCCCGGCTCAGCTGCCGCGTCCGTTGCCTCCACGGCCGGCGCCTCTGCGACCGCGGTATCGGTCATGGTATCGGCCGGCGCTGCGGCGAGTTCGATGAAGCTCTCGCCCTCTTCGTTCAGATAGGCGATGACATCGACACGGTCCTGCGGGTCCTTCAGGCCCGAATACCCCATCCGCGTCCCCGGCGCCCAGTCGGCCGGCTTCTCAAGAAAGCCCGAGAGGTTGGTCAGGTCCCAGACGCCGCCCCGGTCGGCGAGCGCGCCGGAATAGCTGTAGGCGCCGACAGCGCCGATCTCGCGACCAACCACATTCCAGAGATGCGGACCGACGCCGTTGGCGCCGTCCTGGATCTTGTGGCAGGCCGAGCACTGACGGAAGATCTTTTCCCCGTTGCCGAGGTCTGCGCCGGGCACGAGCGCGGCAAGGTCGATGACCTCCTCGACCACCTCTTCGCCTTCCTCACCACCGGCATCGGGCACCTCAATGTCCAGCGCGAAGGCAAGCACATCCTCGTGGTGCTTCTCTCCGCGCACTGCCTTCTCGGAAAAGAATCCCAGAAGCAGGAACAAGAGGAGAGCACCCAGGAACGCGCCCGCCACCTTGTTCAAGATATGAAGGTTCATTCGTCCGTCTCCCAGTGGCTTGGTCGCGCCGAGCGCCGTACGTCGCCCCGACGCACTCCCTTGCTGCGGGGGACGTAGCGCTGATGCACCTCGCTTGCCAACCCGTGTTCTGCGCGACTAATCGACGGCCCGCTCAGTACCTTGGATACGGAAACATGACCTTTACCCATGAACCTCTCCCTCAGGCGACGGGCCGCATTGCCTTCCAGGGGGAGATAGGGGCCTTTTCCCATCAGGCATGCGCCGAAGTGTTCCCCGGAATGGAGCCCATGCCCTGCGCGACGTTCGAGGATGCGATCGCCGCCACGCGGGGCGGATCGGCCCGCCTGGCCATGTTGCCGATCGAGAATTCGATCCATGGCCGGGTGGCCGATATCCACCAACTCCTCCCGGGCTCGGGCCTCTATATCGTCGCCGAGCATTTCGTGCCGATCCGCCTGCAGTTGCTCGTCCACCCCGGCACCGGGCTGGAGGATGTCGCCGAGGCGCAGAGCCATCCCGTCGCGCTGGGGCAATGCCGCCAGTTCCTACGGGCCCATGGCATCCGCCCGGTGACCGGCGCCGATACCGCGGGCAGCGCCAAGGCGGTGAGCGAGGCGCCCGCCGGCCACCGCGCGGCGATCGCGTCGCGCCTGGCGGGGTCGGAATACGGCCTGGATGTCATCGCGGCGGATATCGAGGACGCCGATCACAACACGACGCGCTTTCTGGTGATGTCGCGCCAGCGGATCGAGGCCGATCCCGCCGCCACCGACGTCGTGACCAGCTTCGTGTTCGAGGTGCGCAACGTCCCCGCCGCGCTCTACAAAGCGATGGGCGGCTTCGCGACCAACGGCGTCAACCTGACGAAGCTGGAGAGCTACATGGTGAACGGCTCGTTCACCGCGACCGAGTTCTATGCCGAGGTCGATGGTCATCCCGAGCATCCGCCGCTGCGCCGCGCGTTGGAGGAGTTGGCGTTCTTCACCAACCAGATGCGCCTGCTGGGCGTCTACCCGGCGCATCCCTACCGGAAGCACGCGACGACCTGAGCCGATCTGCCGGGGCCATGCCGGCCCCGGATCGCCTTCGCTTGGCAGACGGCAGCGCCCTTGCCGCGGGTCACCCGCCGCAAGGCTGGCCAAAAACTCAGAACGGGCTGTCGCCGAGGTCCAGGTCGGACCGATCGGTCAGACCGCCGGCCGCGGCGCCGACGGCACCGCCGATCGCGGCCCCGGCTGCGGCGCTGCCACCGGTGATCGCCCCTGCCGCGGCGCCTGCAGCCGCGCCGATGCCGCCGCCGGTGATGGCGCGCTCGGTCCGGGTATTGCCGCACGCGGCAACGGCCAGGACCGCTGTCAGAAGAGCCAGGGAAAGGAACGAGCGTGTCAGTGTCATCGGATTGCTCCCGAGTAGGTCGCGCAGGGATGACGCACTGGGCGCGAGACATTCGTGTGACGACGCAACGACGCTGTGCCTCCTACACGGCAGCGTCATGGGTTTCCGTCACAACGTTTGGAGAGGGTCCGTTGTTCCGCGCCGGGCTGTCTCAATGCGGCACGGAACACCGTCGCCTGGTTGAGCCAAACAACCAGGATTTGGGCGGCGGGCGTTCAGGCGGCCGCGCCGCCGACCGTCAGCCCACCGATCAGGCAGGTCGGCTGGCCGACGCCGACGGGCACCCATTGGCCTTTCTTGCCGCAATTGCCGATGCCCGGATCCAGCGCCAGATCGTTGCCGACGGCGCGGATCTGCTGCAGCGCCGTGGCGCCGTCGCCGATCAGCGTGGCACCCTTGATTGGGTTCACCGCCCGACCGCCCTTCACGCGATAGGCCTCGGTGCAACTGAACACGAACTTCCCGTTTGTGATGTCGACCTGGCCCCCGCCGAAATTGACGGCGTAGATGCCGTCCTCGACGCCCGCCACGATGCTGTCGGGATCGCCCGTGCCGGCCAGCATGATGGTGTTCGTCATGCGCGGCATCGGCAGGTGCTGGAAACCCTGCCGGCGGCCATTGCCCGTTGGCGCCACGCCCATTAGCCGGGCGTTCTGACGGTCATGCATGTAGCCGGTCAGGATGCCGTCCTCGATCAGCACGTTGCGTGCCGAGGGCGTGCCCTCGTCATCGACGGTGATCGAACCACGCCGGTCGGGGATCGTCCCGTCGTCGATCACCGTGATGCCGGGCGCCGCGATGCGCTTGCCAAGCAGTTCGGTGAAGGCCGAGGTGCCCTTGCGGTTGAAATCGCCCTCCAGGCCGTGGCCGATCGCCTCGTGCAGCAGGATGCCCGGCCAGCCGGGGCCGAGGGCGACGTCCATCACGCCTGCCGGCGCGTCCTCGGCCTCGAGGTTGACGAGCGCCTGGCGCAGCGCCTCGTCTGCCTGGTCGCGCCAGAAGTCGGGGTCGGTCAGGCGGGCCAGGTCATGCCGGCCGCCACCACCAGTATAGCCGTTTTCGCGCCGGCCATCCGCGCCCTCGACGATAACCGAGATGTTGAGCCGCGCCATCGGCCGCACGTCGCGCACGCTGGTGCCCTCGGGGCGCAGGATCTCGACCTCCTGCAGGCTGGCGGCCAGCGTCGCGGAGACCTGCACCACCTTCGGGTCCTTGGCGCGCAAATAGGCGTCGATCTCGGCAAGAAGGCCGACCTTCTGCTGAACTGACTGCTCGGCCACCGGATCGTGGTCGGCATAGAGCGCGCGGTTGGTGCCCTGGGGCGCGGGCGCCATGCTGCCGCCACCAGCCCGGGCCGCCAGTTTCGCGGTCTCGCCAGCTCGGATCAGCGCGCTCTCCTCAAGCTCGGTCGCATGCGCATAGCCCGAGGCGGCACCACGCACCGTACGCAGGCCGAACCCCTCGCTGCGGTCGTGCACGGCATTGCGCAGTCGGCCGTCGTCGAAACTCACGACCTCGGATCGCGAGCGTTCGAGGAAAAGCTCGCCGTCATCCGCGCCGGCCACGGCCTCGCGGAGGATGGCGAGCGCGCGCTCGCGGTCGAGATGCGTCTCAAAGGGCCGGAACGGCGCCGTTTCGTCAGTCATGTTTCTACAACCTTTGACGGGTTGATGATGTTCACTCTATGGAACTAATCTCCAACAGACGGCGGTTATGTCGCGCCATCCGTCCTTGTGCCGCAGTCGCACAATGTGCTGTGTGCCACCAGATCGGCGAGGATGAAGCGGCATGCAACCGTTTCACGAGGGAGTGCAGATGATGCGGATTGCAAGGGTCGCAGCACATGCCGGGCTGTCGGCTGCCGTTTCGGTCGGCGTGCTGGGCACGGCGGTCATGGCGGCGGCACAGGAAGTCACCGGCAAGCCCATTCCAGGCGGGATGGGGCTGCAGCGTGGGGTCACGCCGATCGCCCGCGAAATGCAGTGGATGGACAATTTCCTCCTCGTCATCATCACCCTGATCGTGATCTTCGTCACGGCTCTGCTGGCGTACACCGTCTGGCGCTTCCGGGCCAGCAACAACCCGAACCCGCCGCAGCGCTTCACCCACAACGCCAAGCTCGAGGTGATCTGGACGGCGATCCCGGTGCTGATCCTGGTGATCATCGCGGTGCCGTCGCTCCGCCTCCTCTTCAACCAGCTCGACATTCCCGAGCCGGACGTGACCATCAAGGCGACGGGCTATCAGTGGTTCTGGGGCTTTGAGTATCCCGAGCACGGCATCGATTTCGTCGCCTACATGCTGGAGAAAGAAGACCTCGCCGAGTACGGCTACAACGAGGACGAATACCTGCTGGCCACCGACAATCGCGTGGTCGTGCCGGTCAATGCCAATGTCCACGTGCTGACCACCGGCGCCGACGTCATCCACAACTTCGCGCTGCCCGCCTTCGGCTTGAAGATCGATGCCATCCCCGGGCGCCTGAACGAAACCTGGTTCAGAGCTGAAGAAGAGGGGATCTATTTCGGTCAGTGCTCGGAGCTTTGCGGCATAAACCACGCCTATATGCCGATCACGATCGAGGTCGTGAGCCAGGAGAAATACGACGCCTGGGTTGCGGAGCAGGTCGCCATGCGACGCGGCGAGGTCGACGTCGCAGAGAACCAGACCGCCGAGTAACCCACCTGATTGTGCGGCCTCTGGCGGCGATCCCGCCGCGGCCGCCGAAGTCTGGAAGGTAGACTGTGTCGGACGCTACGCTTGAGAGTGCCGCCCTCCCGCAAGAGCCGGGGTTTCGGGATTTCGTCAGCCTGATGAAGCCCCGGGTCATGTCTCTCGTCATCTTCACGGCAATCGCCGGCATGGCGGCAGCGCCGGCTGCACCCCATCCTGTCATTGCGCTGGCATCGATAATCTGCATCGCCCTCGGCGCGGGGGCGGCGGGTGCGCTAAACATGTGGTACGACGCCGATATCGACGCGCGGATGGAGCGGACGGCTGCCCGGCCGGTGCCCTCGGGCTGCGTCGATCCGGTGGCGGCGCGGGATCTGGGGCTTGGCCTGTCGGTCCTGTCGGTGGGTCTGCTCGCGGTCGTGGCCAATCCGCTTGCGGCGGGCATGCTGGCCTTCACGATCTTCTTCTACGCCGTCGTCTACACGATGTGGCTGAAGCGGGCGACGCCGCAGAACATCGTGATCGGCGGCGCAGCGGGGGCCTTCCCGCCGGTGATCGCCTGGGCCGCCGCGACGGGCGACATGCCGGTGGCTCCCTGGATGATGTTCCTCATCATCTTCCTCTGGACCCCGCCGCATTTCTGGGCGCTGGCGGTCTGGCGGGCGCGCGACTACGGCGGTGTCGGCGTGCCGATGCTGCCGGTCGTGGCGGGCGACCGGGCGACGCGGCGCCAGATCGTGGTCTATACCGCGATCCTGCTGCCGGTGGCGCTTGCCGCAGCGTTTACCGAGGCAGGCGGTCCGATCTATTTCGCGACCGCCCTGGTCTTCAGCCTGCGCTTCCTGAGCGATGCCATCGCACTCGGCATGCGTGACGAACCGACCGCGGAGGCCGACGGTTTTCGCGCCGAGAAGCGTCTTTTCGGCTTCTCGATCCTCTATCTTTTCGCGCTGTTCCTTGCGTTCATGCTGGATGCTGCCCTTATCGCACTCATCGGGCCAATCGGCTGGCCGGTGTTGTTCTGAGCGCTGGGGGTGACGGATGGGACAAACAAGCTTCAGACGCGACCACGACCTTCATTTCCGCCGCCGCGGCCGGAACCTTGGTGTGCTCGGCGCACTGGTGGGCATGGTGGTGATGCTGTTCGCGATCACGGTCGTGAAGATGGGCGAAGATCGGGCCATCGTCGGCAATCCCTCTGCCGCGCAGGCCGGCGGCTGGTCGGCGAGCGACTTCATCGCCCCCCTGCAGGGTGACGAGGCGCGGGTGCATACCTCGGCCACGCCCGATCGTGCGGTCGAGTGAACCGATGGTCCGGAAGCTGAGGTGACGGGATGACGGATCGGCCAAACCTCTCGAAGCAGGCGATCCCGCTGGTCGGCATCGCCTTCGGCATGCTCGGCATGGCCTATGCCGCAGTCCCGCTCTACGATTGGTTCTGTCGCGTCACCGGCTTCGGCGGCACGACCCAGACGGCCGAGGCGGGCGCGATGCCCGAGGTGCTGGACCAGACGATCAAGGTGCGCTTCGACGGCTCGCTGTCGCGCGACATGCCCTGGCAGTTCGCGCCGGTCGACTATGAGCACGAGATCCGCATCGGTGAGACCGGCCTCGCCTTCTACACCGCCCACAACCCGACCGACCGGCCGGTGAAGGGCCATGCTAGCTATAACGTCGCCCCGTTTTCGGCCGGTGCGTATTTCGTGAAGATCGACTGCTTCTGCTTCGTCGAGCAGGTGCTGCAGCCGGGTGAGACCGTGCAGATGCCGGTCACCTACTATGTCGATCCCGAGATCCTGGACGATCCTGAGACCGAGCGGGTCCACACCATCACGCTGTCCTACACCTTCTATGAGGACGAGACGCCCGAGGACGATCGGCGCGCGGCGGTAGACTGAGACGACCACCTGGGAGCGCGGGCGAGCCGCGGGAGGCACCGACATGGCGCATGACAAGAACCACAACTACCATATCCTGCCGCCAAGCCCGTGGCCGTTCTACGCGGCGGTGTCGGCCTTCGTCATGCTGGTCGGCTCGATCCTCGCCTTCCATGGCGAGAGCCCGCTGCTCGGCATCGCGGGCTTCATTGGCTGCTGCTACGTCGCCTTCGGATGGTGGCGCGATGTCGTCGCAGAAAGCCGCGTCGGCGATCATACGCCGGTGGTGCAGATCGGCCTTCGTTATGGCGTCCTGCTGTTCATCATCTCGGAGGTGATGTTCTTCGTCGCCTGGTTCTGGTCGTTCTTCAAGCACGCCATCTTCCCGGTGCCGGATATCGAAGGCCAGCTACAGCCGACCACCGAACTGCCCGTGGGCGAGTTCCCGCCGGTTGGGATCGAGACCTTCAATCCGTGGGAACTGCCGCTGATGAACACGGTGATCCTGCTGCTCTCGGGCACCACGGTCACCTGGGCGCATCATGCGATGATCGAGAACAAGAACCGCGAGGTCGTGCTGGGGCTGCTGATCACGGTCGGTCTCGGCGCCGTCTTCACGGTGTTCCAGGCCTACGAGTACAGCCACGCCGAGTTCGGCTTCACCGACGGGATCTATGCTGCGAACTTCTACATGGCGACCGGCTTCCATGGCTTCCACGTGCTGGTCGGCACGATTTTCCTGGCCGTTTGCCTGATGCGCGCGCGCGCCGGCCAGTTCTCGGCCGAGAAGCATGTCGGGTTCGAGGCAGCCGCCTGGTACTGGCACTTCGTCGACGTGGTCTGGCTGTTCCTGTTCGCTGGGATCTACATCTGGGGCCAGTGAGGCCCGAGGGACGCGACAGCGAGGGCATGGCGAGAACGAGGTCCTGAGGACGGTCATGGCGACGCGGGCGCGCCAGCTGATGGCGCCGATCATTCTGGGGGTCGCGGGCACCGCGACCCTTATCTCGTTGAGCGTCTGGCAGGTGCAGCGGCTGGCCTGGAAGGAGGGCCTGATCGCCGAGCTTTCCGAGCGGCTGCGCGTGGCACCGATGGTCCTGCCTGCTGACCCGGATCAGGCCGCGCACGAGTTTCGGCGCGTCGTCGTCACCGGGCGCTTCACGGGCGAGACGGGGCGGCATGGCTATCAGGACGCGCCACTGCTCGCGACGCTGGAGAAAGCGCCCGGCTACCGCGTCATCCAGCCCTTCGAGACGACCGATGGCCGGCGCCTCATGATCTCGCGCGGCTGGGTGCCGCTGGAGGCCAAGAACGAGCAGGGCCGGGCGAGCCGTCCGATACCGGCGCCGTCGGGAGAGATCAGCGTCACCGGCGCGCTCCGCTGGCCCGACGATCCGCAAACGCCCGTCTTCGGGACCGAGGACAATGTGTGGATCGCGCGGGACTTGGCGACCTATGCGACCGTCTTTGACGTTGAGCCGCTGCTCGTCGTCGCCGAGACGCCGACGCCCGGGGCCGCGACACGCGCGCCCGTGCCGACGCCGCTCAGCGTGAACCTTCCCAACAACCACTTTGGCTATGCGCTGACCTGGGGCCTGCTGGCGGCGGCCTGGGCGGCGATGTCGGCCCTTTGGGCGCGGACGCGCCTGCGCTCGGGCTGAGGGGCGAAACCCGGTTCGGGCCGGTCAGCGCGGCCTAAGGTGGCGGAAAGCTGGCCTTGCCTGTCGGGTGCCATGCGATAAGAGCGGCTGACGATCAGCGGAGATCGCAATGCGCAGTGCGCCGAAATGGCGAGCCTTCCTGCCGACGGGGCGACAGATCCGCTTCGCGCTGACCCAAGCGCTGGCGCGGACGGTCCCGGCACTCGCACGGCGGTGGAACCTGCATCTGCAGGAAGGCGCCTGGGACGCTGCGATGCAGGAGAGCATGCAGCGCTGGGACCTCAGGGCCGATCGCCCGCTGCCGGACAGCGCGGTCGCGGACATCAAGCGCCATTTCGTGCTTGAGATGCAGCAATGCGGCGGCGACCCGCATGCCGATCCGCGGACCGTGATCGAGCTCCGCCGCTTCGGCCCCTCGCTGGTCTTCGGCCATTCCGGCCAGGCGGTTGAGCGGGCGAGCGGGCTTTCGATCACGCAGGTCGATCGCAACAAGGCCCGGCCGGCACGGCTCGGACGGACCGAGATCGTGGGGACGTGCCTCAACCTGCTGGATGTCAGGCCGGGCAAACAGCAGTACTATTTCTTCTATATCAAGCAGTTCGAGTATCGCTGGAAGGCCGCCGGTGCCGCCGCCGCGCTGGGCACGCCGGTCACGGCGCTGCTCAGCCCGACGAAGAAAGCGAACGAGCTGGCGTTTCGCGCCATGCTCGGCCGTCGCTTCCCGACGCTCATCCAGCGGATCGTCGAGCCGGACGAGGCCATCGCCTGCGACAGCCTGCTTCAGGTGCGCTTCGAGCGGGGCTGCCGCCATCGCGGCATCTCGGGTGAGGCGGCGGTCCAGGAGGCTGTCGAGGTCTTCCGCGAGGCCTTCGACGTGACCCCGCCCGCGCGGCCCGGGCGGCTCCTCTACCTGACGCGCCGCGATGCTGGCATCCGGCGGATCAGGAATGAGGACGCGCTCGAGGCGCTGCTCGCCCGCCACGGGTTCGAGAGCATCACCGCGACCGACTACGACCATGCCGGCCAGGTGCGCCTGTTCGGCGAGGCGCGGGCGGTCATCACTGCGCATGGTGCAGGGCTTACGAACACGATCTTCATGGAACCCGGCGCGCAGATCCTGGAGCTGTTCGGGGCCGGTTATGTGCAGGGCGCCTATATGTGGCTCGCCCATCTGCGCGGTCATCGCTATGACTGGCTGATTGCCGCCGAGGCGCACGCCAAGCAGGATTTCACCCTGTCGACCGACGACCTGGCGCGGATCGAAGCCTGGGCTGCCAGCACCGCCGCGGGCGACGGCGACAGCACCGGAACGGCGGCCGCCGCCACGGCCTGAGCGCGGTGGCGACCGCGCAGGCCTCGCGGCGCGGCAGCCTCGCCTTTCAAGCGCCGCCCGGCTGCGCTAAGGGACGGCGAGGGAGGCAGCGATGCGTTACGTCAGCACCCGCGGGCAGGCGCCCGTGCTCGGCTTCGAAGACACCGTTATGGCGGGCCTCGCTCGCGACGGCGGGCTTTATGTGCCCGAGACGACGCCTGCCATGGGCGCGGCCGAGATCCGCGCGCTGGCCGGGCTGCCTTACGAGGAGGTCGCCTTCCGCGTCATGCGCCCGTTTGTCGGCGATTTCGGCGACGAGGCGCTTAGCCGTGTGATCGCCGAGGCCTATGCCGTATTCCGCCATCCCGCCCGCGCGCCGCTGACCCAGATCGGCCCGGCCGATTGGATCCTGGAGCTGAATCACGGGCCGACGCTGGCCTTCAAGGACTTCGCGATGCAGGTGGTCGCGCGCCTGTTCGAGACGATCCTGGCGCGTCGCGGCGGCCGGGTGACGATCGTCTGCGCGACCTCCGGCGACACCGGCAGCGCGGCGATGGAGGCGTTTCGCGGCCGCGCCGGCTGCGATCTGATCGTGCTCTACCCGCATGGCCGCATCTCGGAGGTGCAGCGCCGGCAGATGACGACGCCTGTCGAGCCGAATGTCCATGCGCTGGCCGTCGAGGGCACCTTCGACGACTGCCAGGCCCTGGTGAAGGCGATGTTCAACGACCACGCCTTCCGCGACGAGATGCGCCTCGGCGCCGTCAACTCGATCAACTGGGGCAGGGTGCTGGCGCAGGTGGTCTACTATTTCACCTCGGCTGTGGCGTTGGGCGGGCCCGGTCGCGCGATCAGCTATGCCGTT
>JBCCSW010000066.1:0-13637 GCA_039199465.1 Pseudomonadota bacterium | reverse complement strand
GTGATCTCACGCTCACGACGCGCCGTGGGCGCCGCCGAGCGCTCAGGCGACAGCCGACGACCTGCCACGCGCCCGGCTGCGTGGCGTAGCCGATCGCCGTTTTCTGGCCCCCGATTGACAGCGAGACCCCTGGAGCACACGCTTTCGCGATCACCGAGCAAGAAAATCGGGAGGATCGCGATGAAGGTGATGCAGATCCTGAAGCTGAAAGGATCAACCGCCGTCGAGACCATCGAGGACGCATCCCACGTGTCCGACGCCGTGGCTCGACTGTCCACCAAGCGGATCGGGGCACTCGTCGTGACCGACGCCAGGGGATCGATGGTAGGCATCATCTCCGAACGCGACATCGTCCGCCAGATCGGCAAGGAAGGCGCCGTGGTTCTGAACCAGCAGATCCGCGCCATCATGACCTCGAAAGTGAGCACCTGCACGCCGGACGAGGACGCGCTGCAGGTTCTCGACCGCATGACCTCGGGCCGGTTCCGGCACATGCCGGTGATGCTGCGCGGCCAGATCGCCGGCATTCTGTCGATCGGTGATGTCGTGAAGGCCAGGATCGAGGAGATCGAGGCCGAGAACGAGGCGATGGCCCATATGCTGAGCGGTTGATCGGCCGAGGGCGATCCAACCGGCGCGTGATCCTGCCCAAGCGCGAGTAGCGACGCGGTCGGCCAGTCGACGCGGTTTCGGCCTTTGCCGCCTGTCATAGACCGTTGCGGCATTCGCGCCCGACAACGGCACCAGCAACGGCACCGCCACCGGCATGGGCGTCGCGCCTTCCGCTCGCGCTGGTGGCGCAATGCGCGCGTGGCGCAAGGATCTTTCCCGCACACCGGATTCCCGCTTGACCCGCCCCCATCGGTTCTGTCGAACGGCCAAAACCGCTGAGGGACGACCATGCGCACCGCACTCTACCCAGGCACCTTCGACCCGGTCACGCTGGGGCATCTGGACATCGTCAGGCGCGCCGCGAAACTCGTCGACAGGCTGGTCATCGGCGTCGCCATCAACCGCGACAAGGGTCCGATGTTCAGCCTCGAGGAGCGCACCGAGATGCTGGAGGCGGAATGCAAGCCGCTCGCCGAGGCTTCCGGCACCGAGATCGTCGTGCGCCCGTTCGAGCATCTCTTGATGCAGTTTGCCGAGGAGGTGGGCGCGCATGTCATCATCCGCGGCCTGCGGGCGGTGTCGGATTTCGAATACGAGTTCCAGATGGTCGGCATGAACCGGGCGCTGAACGACGAGATCGAGATGGTCTTCCTGATGGCCGAGGCACAGCACCAGGCGATCGCCTCTAAGCTGGTCAAGGAAATCGCGCGGATGCAGGGCGATATCGACAGCTTCGTCACGCCCGCCGTCGCCGCCCGCCTCAGAAAGCGCTTCGCCGCCTGAGCTTAGGGACGCTGTCGCAGCATCCCCCAGAACGTGTCGGGCACGCCGGCGGTCCTGGCACCGCGACCCTTAGCGGCTCGCGACGCAGCGATGCGGCGAAAGCCCGCCGGCCGTCTCGTGACAGTATCGCGCCCTCTGACGCCCTGTCGGTCGGCCATCGTCATGGCCTGACCGCCGCGGCGCTCGGGTTCGACGAAGTCGCGGAACGGCGCCCCGCCACGCAGTCCTTAGCCATCCGCATCCTGCCCCGATGGCCAAGCGCGACCCTGTGTCGCCCGGCGTCGAGCACCGCCAAATCGCGCCTCAAACTGTGCTTTGACCAAGCCGGCCGGGGCCGCTAGGCACGGGCGATCCTTTGAGGGAGGACGACATGCTGAGACGATTGACGGGCGCCTTTGCCCTGATCCTCGCGATGCTGACGACGGAGGCCACAGCCGTGGACATCACCGACCCCGAGAACACGATCATCATCCAGCTCGCAAGCGGAGAGGTCGTAGTCGAACTGCTGCCCGACGTGGCGCCTGAGCACGTGACCCGCATCAAGGCCCTGACGCGCGCGGGCGAGTACGATAATGTCGCGTTCCACCGCGTGATCGAGGGCTTCATGGCCCAGACCGGCGACGTGCAGTTCGGCGATATGGAGGACGGCTTCGAGCCGCGGCGCGCCGGCACGGGCGGCTCGGACATGGCGGATCTGCCGGCCGAGTTCTCGCAGGTGCCCTTCGACCGCGGCATGGTCGGCATGGCCCGCGCGCAGAACCCGAACAGCGCGAACTCGCAGTTCTTCATCATGTTCGAAGACGGCCATTTCCTGAACGGCCAGTACACGGTGTTCGGCCGCGTGCTGTCGGGCATGGAGCTGGTCGACAACATCAAGCGCGGTGCCGGGCAGTCGGGCTCTGTCACCGATCCCGACCGCATGGTGAAGGTCGAGGTCGCCGCCGACCGCTGATCTGCGGCCACCATGCCGGGCGGCGGCCTGACCGCTGCCCGGCCCGGCCCGGTCCGGCCCGGTCCGGCGCGGTATCCCGATCTCAGACTGGGCGCGTACAGCAGAACATCAGTTTCCACCGCGCATAGACGTCGATCCGATCCAGATCGGTCGGCATGTAGTCGCTCGGCCCCGGCAGAGGCACCGGCTTGTCGGCCAGGAAACGGCTCGCCGCCACCTCGAACCCCGCCTTCCGGAACGCGGTCGCGATATCGCCCACGCTGTGGTCTGGCACGGGCAGGTTCGAGATCTCGCGCAGCCGCGGCAGCCAAACCGGCCAGAGCGGGTTGTCGCTGTGGCAGCCGGTGACGGCGTAGTACGTCGCGCCCGGCCGCAGCACGCTCGCCACCTGCCGCGCGTGATCCTCGAGATCGGGGATCAGATAGATGACCTCGTGGCTGAAGGCGATGTCGAAGCCGCTGCCGGCCTCGGCAATGCGAGGGGCGGCGCGGTAGGTGATGGGCCGCGCGCCCTTGCGCTGCTCGGCCAGCGCCACAGCCTGCGCGGCGAGGTCGATGCCCACCGCCTCGGCGACCGGCCGTGTATCGTGCAGCATCCGCAGGAAGCCGCCCTGGTTGCAGCCGACATCCAGCACCCGCTTGCCCGCCAACCCGGCCGGATCGGGCACGGCGGCCGCGATCATCTCGCGCCAGATCCAGGCATGGTCGGCGGTCATCGAGTCCTCTTCGTCGGCCCGGTTGGCCCATGTCTCGATCAGCTCGCCCATCGCCGCGTCTCCATCGCTGTGCTTGCGCGTGAAGCGGCCTGCGCCGCCGTCTCGGCGGTGTAGCAGGCCACGGCGTGCAATGCGCGCTCTGGCCTTCGCCCGCAAGGCCGGGTTGCAGTGGACCTGCCCAACTTGCTGGCGTAAGCGCCCGGCCATGCAGTTGAGCGAGTTCGATTTCCATCTGCCCGAAGACCGTATCGCGCTCCGCCCGGTCGAGCCGCGATCAGCCGCGCGCCTGCTGCTGGCCGGGCCTGAGGACCACGAGGACCGCATCGTGGCCGATCTGCCGGCGATCCTGCGCCCGGGCGATGTGCTGGTGGTGAACGACACCCGGGTCCTGCCCGCGCGCCTGGATGGTGAGCGGCGGCGCGAGACGGCCGACGGCAGCGGCGTGGCGCGGATCGAGGCGACGCTGGCCCTGCCCGACGGCCCGGGCGGCTGGCACGCCCTGGTGCGCCCGGCACGGCGGCTGAAGGCGGGTGACGTGATCGACTTCCGCGGCGGGTTGCGCGCCCGCGTCGCGACCGATCCGGCGGCTGGCATAGCGCGGCTCGCCTTCGACCGCGCAGGCCCCGCGCTGGAAGCGGCGCTGGCCGAGGCCGGTGCCATGCCGCTGCCACCCTATATCGCCTCGCGCCGCGCCGCGGACGAGCGCGACAGGCACGACTATCAGACGATCTTCGCGGCAGGGACCGGCTCGGTCGCGGCGCCCACGGCCTCGCTCCATTTCGACGCGGCGCTGCTGGCGGCGCTGGACGCGGCCGGGATCGAGCGCGAGACGCTGACGCTGCATGTCGGTCCCGGTACCTTCCTGCCGGTCAAGACCGACGCAGTCGCCGATCACGTGATGCATGCCGAGCGCGCCTGGCTGAGCGCCGAGACCGCCGCGCGCCTGAACGCGGCGCGGGCCGAAGGACGGCGCCTGATCGCCGTCGGCACCACGGCGCTGCGCCTCTTGGAGACGGCGGCCGATGCGGATCGCCGCTTCCATCCCTTCGACGGCGAAACCGCGATCTTCATCCGGCCGGGCCATGTGTTCCGCGGCATCGACGGGCTGATGACCAATTTCCACCTGCCGAAGTCGACGCTGTTCATGCTCGTCGCCGCGCTGATGGGGCTGGCGCGCATGCAGGCGCTCTATGCCCATGCGATCGGCGCGGGCTACCGCTTCTACTCCTATGGCGACAGCTCGCTGCTGTTGCCGATGGGACGCTGAGCGAGCCGCGCAAACGGCTGAGATCTGCATCACGCGCAAATGCGACATGCGGCTGACGCCGATGGGCGAGACGGCTCTAGTCATCGGTACCACTACGCTCCATGTGGCGCGTCGCATGCGGCCGTGGGGACCGGTGCGGCGACGGGGGCGGCCCCTTGCGCAACACAACCCGATGACCGGCGAGGGGGCCGGAAGGAGGGACGATGATCGCGGCATTCCGCAACGCATGGGCATTGCTGATCGGCATGTTCATGCTGCAGATCGGCAACGGCCTGCAGGGCACGGCGCTGGGTATCCGCGGCGGTATCGAGGGCTTCGACGCCGCCGTCATGGGCATCGTGATGAGCGGCTATTTCGTCGGCTTCCTGGCCGGTGCCTGGATCACGCCCAAGCTGCTCCGCCGCGTGGGCCATGTGCGGACCTTCGCGGCCTTCGCCTCGCTGATCTCGGCCGCCTGCATCATCTACGGCGCGGCGGTCGATCCGCTGGCCTGGACGCTGATACGGCTGGTCACCGGTGCCTGCTTCTCGGGCGTCTATGTCGTCGCCGAGAGCTGGCTGAACAACCAGTCGAACAACGAGACGCGGGGCCAGACCCTCTCGATCTACCTGATCTGTCAGATGGGCGGGATCGTCTTGGCGCAGGCCTTGGTGCCGCTGACCGATCCGGCGGGCTACGACCTGTTCGTGATCATGACCGTCGCCGTCTCGATCGCCTGCGCGCCGATCCTGCTGTCCGCGAGCCCGGCGCCCATGGTCGAAAACAACCGCCAGCTCTCGCTCGGCGCGCTGTTCCGGATCTCGCCGCTCGGCTTCGTGGGCACGCTGGTGCTGGGCGCGGTGTTCGCGGCGATGTTCGGCATGACGGCGGTCTGGGGCACGTCTGTCGGCCTGAGCGCGAACGAGATCTCGGCCGTGGTCGGCGCGATGTATGTGGGCGCGCTGGTGCTGCAGATGCCCATCGGCTGGCTGTCCGACCGCATGGACCGCCGCGTGCTGATCACGGGCTGCACGGCGCTTGGCGCGGTGTCGGCAACGGCGATGGCGCTGGCGGGATCGAATTTCGCGGCGGTCCTGATCGCGGCGCTCCTGGCAGGGGGCGTCGCCAACCCGCTCTATTCGCTGCTGATCGCCCACACCAACGACTATATGGACTGGGACGACATGGCAGCGGCGGCCGGTGGCCTGGTGCTGCTGAACGGGATCGGCGCCGCCGGGACGCCGCTGATGATCGGCGGCCTGATGGATGTCGCGGGGCCGGTCGCGTTCCCGGCCTTCATGGCGGTCTGCTTCTCGGGCATCACGCTCTATGCGCTCTATCGCATGACGGTGCGCCCGGCGACGCCGGTCGACGAGACGCTGCCCCACACCGCCTTGGCCCCGACGCTGTCGCCGGTGACCGTGACCGCGGTGCAGGAGGTCTATGCCGAAGCGGCCGAAGCGGCCGAGGCGCAGGCCAACGACGACGAGGAACTCGACACGCTCGACGCCGTCGACACGCATAACGAGCATGGCTGGGGCGACGAGGGAGAGCGTGGTTACCGCCCCGCCGAGTGACCTTTCCGGGCGATAGCGCCCAGCGCTGTCAGGTGTCGAAAGCGGCTGCCGCTACCTCGACCGACCCACCGTTCCGCCCGTCGATCCAGGGGTGCGGGGTGGATCGGCGGGGCTTGCGACACGTCGGCCGAGCGCCGCGACGCAGCGCGCAAATCCGTGCTGCGCCGACCGGTCGCCGTGGACATTCACGCCTCAATGCATAGGCTCCGTCTGAACGAACCGGGAGGATGGAAATGGCTTCCAAATTCGATGTCGTCGTGATCGGTGCCGGCCCCGGCGGCTATGTTGCGGCCATCCGTGCCGCGCAG
The DNA here is from genome assembly GCA_039199465.1 of Pseudomonadota bacterium. Taxonomy (GTDB): domain Bacteria; phylum Pseudomonadota; class Alphaproteobacteria; order Rhodobacterales; family Rhodobacteraceae; genus Thermohalobaculum. The sequence goes on along the minus strand of JBCCSW010000066.1, from coordinate 7,444 downwards.
CTCGGCCTTAAGACGGCGGTGATCGAGCGCGAGCATCTCGGCGGCATCTGTCTCAATTGGGGCTGCATTCCGACCAAGGCGATGCTGCGCTCCGCCGAGGTGTTCCACCTGATGCACCGCGCCAAGGAATTCGGCCTGAAGGCGAGCGGCATCGACTACGACCTCGACGGCGTGGTGAAGCGCTCGCGCAAGGTGGCGGCCCAGCTGAACGGCGGCGTCGGCCACCTGCTGAAGAAGAACAAGGTCACCACGATCATGGGCGAGGCCACGATCCCCGCCAAGGGCAGGGTCACCGTCAAGACCGAAAAGGGCAGCGAGGAGCTGACCGCGCGGCATATCGTCGTTGCCACCGGCGCCCGAGCGCGCGACCTGCCGGGGCTGGAGGCGGATGGCGAGCTGGTCTGGAACTACAAGCACGCCATGGTGCCGAAGCGCATGCCGAAGAAGCTGCTGGTCATCGGATCCGGCGCCATCGGCGTCGAGTTTGCGAGCTTCTACAACACGCTCGGCGCGGAAACGACGGTGGTCGAGGTCATGGACCGCATCGTGCCGGTCGAGGACGAGGAGATCTCGGCCTTCGCCGCCAAGAGCTTCAAGGGCCAGGGCATGAAGATCCTGACCAAGGCCATCGTGAAGCAGCTGGACCGCCTGCCCGGCAGCAACGGCAGCGGCAAGGTCACCGCACACATCGAGCTCGGCGGCAAGGTCACGACCGAGGAGTACGATACCGTGATCTCGGCCGTCGGCATCGTCGGCAATACCGAGGGGCTGGGTCTTGAGGCGCTGGGCGTCAAGATCGAGAATAGCCACGTCGTCACCGACCCCTATTGCCGGACGGGTGTCGAGGGGGTGTGGGCGATCGGCGATATCGGCGGCGCGCCCTGGCTCGCCCACAAGGCCAGCCACGAGGGCGTGATGGTGGCCGAGCTGATCGCCGGGAAGAACGACGTGCATGTGGTCGAGCCGACCTCGATCCCCGGCTGCACCTATTGCAACCCGCAGATCGCCAGCGTCGGCCTGACCGAGGCGAAGGCGAAGGCGGCCGGCTACAAGGTCAAGGTCGGTCGCTTTCCCTTCATCGGCAACGGCAAGGCCATCGCGCTGGGTGAGCCCGAGGGCATGATCAAGACGGTGTTCGATGAGAAGACGGGCGAGCTTCTGGGCGCGCATATGGTCGGGGCCGAGGTCACCGAGCTGATCCAGGGCTACACGGTCGGCAAGAAGCTGGAGACGACCGAGCAGGATCTGATGGAGACGGTGTTTCCGCATCCGACGCTGTCGGAGATGATGCACGAGAGCGTGCTCGACGCCTACGGCCGGGCCATCCATTTCTGAACACGGCAGCGCAGGCGCCAGAACGCGCCCGCGCCGCCCCGCTTATTCAGTGCAGGAAGATCGCACCTTCGCCTGCGGTCTCGGCGTGAAACAGCCTCAGCCGGACGAAATAGCGCCGCCGCTTCAACAGCCGGTGCGAGATCCGGGCGTTGTCGCGCGCGCCGCTGTCGTCGTCGCCGGCCAGGAACACCGGTGAGCCGTCGATCTCCTCGAACAGCACCAGCAGGGTGTCCATCCGGCCATAGGTCTCGATCCGGTAGGATCGGCTGACCTCGGGTTCGATCACGAAATCGAGCTGCTCACCCGCGGCGATCTCGACGCGCCGCGACTCCCAGGGCGTCAACCTCGGCAGATCGACCTCGGCCCGCACCGGATAGAAGGACTTCACGGTCGCGATGTCCACGGGGCTGAGCCCGCCGGCGGGGATCAGCGGCTTGGTCTGAAACTCGGCCGGCGACTGGATCAGGCCTGCCTTGAGCCGGTAGTGCATGATCGAGTCACGATCCCAGGGCGAGCCGTCCACCTCGCCCGGATCGAGCTTGCGCAGGATGTTCCAGTGCACTTTGTCCCGTGGCCAGTTGTGCGGCTCGTTGGTGAAGGTCTCCATCACCGCCTCTTCGTTCCACACGATCCCCGCCTCGGGGTTCTGGTGCTCGTGCGGGAAACCCAGCGCATGGCCGATCTCGTGCAGCGCCGTATCGAAGCCGCGCTCAGACGTCAGCGGTATGCCGAAGTTCATGGTCCGTGCGTTGGGGTTCTTTTCCTCGTCGATGGTGTCGCGGCCGACATATGACCATGATCCGTCGTCATGGCAGAAGCCGATGCGGATCTCCGCATCGCGCCGCTCATCGACCTCCTGGAATTCCAGCCCGATGGGTAGGTCTTTCCAGAGCTGGAACGCGTCTCGGACGACCTGCTTGTCCACCTCCGAACCGCGCCAGTCCTCCTCGTGATCGGTGAAGTAGTAGTGCAGTACCGTGTGGTTGACCCACTTCTTCTCGACCGCACGAATGCGGCGCGCGCGTTCCGGCGACACATCCGGCGCCAATGGCCGAAGCGGCTTCTCGGGAAACAGGGCATGGCTTTCTTGGAAGGTGTCGTCCTCCGGCGTCGGCTGCGGGGATCCGTCCGAGTGAGTTGGTGGCGGCGCCATCAAAATCTCCGTTACGTGCAATCACCACGACGGGGAACAGGGACCGACCGGTCACCACGCACCGCAACGCAGGCCGTCTGACCGAGGCACGCGGGATGCATCGGCGAGACCGGGCCATGTCCGCTCTTCCACCGGGTCGGACCGTACCAAAGTGGTGCGCCTGACGGCAGCGAAACCTCCGGCCCGCGCCGTCAGCGCCCGAGCGCGTTAGACGGACACGACGACAGGGCGCGTCGCGACAAAGAAAAGGCCCCGGACATCCGCTGCCCGGGGCTCTCCCACGTTACCGCACCGGCCGTCGCTTCAGGCGTCAGAGCTGCTGCGAGAAGAAGTCGTACAGCGTGCGATCCACATAGCCGAGCGAGCCGGAGGTCATATAGTCGAGCTGGATCTGGAAGATCCGCGTCGCCTCCGGCGACTTCGTGGCGAAGTCGATCCAGATCTGACCCATGACGCGGGTCATCGCCTCGATATCGGCGTCGGTCAGGCGGCTGACCTTGGTGCCGTCCTGCTCGTACTTCACCCATGCCGCCTGGTCGGCCTTCTGCACCGCTGCGTGATGCAGGTCCGAGAAATGCGCCACCTCAGCCTCGAGGAAGGCCTTCATCTTCGGGCTGAGGGCGTCCCAGGCCGCCTGGCTGACCGTCAGGTCCATCAGATCGACCGGCTGGTAGACCGACATGAAGCCCGGAGGGCCCATCGAGATGTAGTTCGTGGCCTTCGAGAACCCGTAATCGTAGTTGATCGCCGGCCCGACGAAATCTGCGGCGTCGATTTGGCCGGCCTCGAAGGCCGGCATGATCTCGTTGCCCGCGAGCGTAACGGTCTTCGCACCGAACGCCTCGAACAGCGCCGAGACCATGCCCCCCGGCGTGCGCATCGTGAGGCCGCGGAAATCGTCCAGATAGCGGATCCGCTTCTTCGCGTGGATGATGTTCGGGCCGTGATGGATCGGGCCCACGAAAAACAGCCCTTCGCGGGCATAGAGGTCACGCGCGATGTCCAGGCCGCCAAGCGCATAATAGAACGTGTCCCACTCATGTGGCGCACGCATCGCCAACGGATAGGACGACAGGAACACGCCACCCGGCACGATGTTGCCCGCATCGATGGTGAAGGTGTGCGCGGCCTCCATCTGGCCGCCCTTGATGGCGTCGTAGATCTCGAAGCGCTTGGCGATGTCGCCGCTCTTGAAGGTCTCGAACGCAAGCTCGCCGTCCGAGCGCTCGGCGATACCCCCGGCCCACGTCATGAAGGCGTCTAGGCCGGGACCGCTGCCCCAGGCGGTCTGCACGCGCCATGTCGTGGTCTGCCCCTGCGCGGTGGCGATCGCCGGCGCGGCCATCGCCGTGCCGCCCGCCAGTGTCGCCGTGGTGAGAAAGTTGCGGCGCGACAACGCCTTGACTGCAGTCTCGGACATGGGATCCCTTTCTTCTAGCGCGTGACGCCTGGCATGGATGGTCGCAGGCGATGGCCCACCGCCGCATGGCCGGCCGACCCGTCACCCATCTGCGCTATCCACCCCCAATGCGGCATGAACGCGGCAAAAAATAACTTTTGGTATACCATACGGTGGAAATGACGGTGGTGGCCTTTCAGGGGTTTATCGCGCGGAGAGTCGGGAACGATCTATAGCACTTGTGCATTGTCAGCGCATCGGCTGTTACCCGCGTCCCGCGGCGTCACCGCGACCGGAGATGGAGAGAGAAGATGAGCAACCCCTGGCTCTCTAGACCACCGAAGACAGCGCTGGCGCTGCTCGTCGGGCTGATGCTCCTGCAGGGCTGCGCGATCGCCGCGATCAGTGCCGCCGGCGGCGTCGCCGCCACCGAGATCGAGGAAGACGACGGTAAGTTCGACCCGCTCGAGGGCACCAAGGCCGGCCAGGAACTGAGCGACCTGATCAACTGATCCCCGCCCCTTCAGGGACCCAGCGGAGGTCATCCCTGCATGAAGCGGCGCAACGCCCGCTCTGGGTCGGCTGAGCCGTCGCGATCACGACACTACAAAACGAAACGGGCCGCGCCTCGGTATGAAGGCGCGGCCCGTTTGCGATCAGGTCGGGTCGATCAGGTCGCGTTGATCAGGCCGGATCGGGCGCGGTGTCGTCGCCCAGGCCCCCGCCCAGCGACGGCCGCTGCTTGCCCGCCTTCGGGATCGCAGAGCGGCCCCGATCTGCAGGCGCAGGCGGCGTGCCGCCATCATCGTCGGTGCGGTCCAGCTTCTCGCCGCGGATTACCTTGAGGATCTCGTCGCCCGTCAGGGTCTCGTATTCGAGCAGCCCCTCGGCCAGGTTGACGAACTCCTCGTTCTTCTCCGTCAGGATCTGCTTGGCGGTCTGGTACGCATCGTCCACCAGCGCCTTGGTCTCCTCCTCGATGATGCGCTGCGTCTCGCCAGAGAATTGCGCGCCGCCCGAATAGGCGCCCAGAAAGCTTTCGCGCTGGTCGGCATAGTCGAGATTACCCAGCTTGTCGGACATACCGTACTGCGTGACCATCGCACGCGCGATCCGCGTCACCTGCTGGATGTCCGATGCGGCGCCGGAGGTCACGTTCTCCTCGCCGAAGATGATCTCCTCGGCCGCCTTGCCACCCATGGCCATGGCCAGACGCGAGGTGAACCAGATCCTCGGACGGGTGAAGTAGTCCCGTTCCGGCAGGCTGAGCACAAGGCCGAGAGCGCGGCCTCGCGGGATGATCGTGGCCTTATGGATCGGGTCATGCCGCGGCACGTTCAGCCCGACGATGGCGTGGCCGGCCTCATGATAGGCGGTCAGCTTCTTCTCGTCGTCGGTCATGACCATGGATCGGCGTTCGGGGCCCATCATGACCTTATCCTTGGCCATCTCGAAATCTTCCATCGTCACCAGGCGCTTGTCGGCACGCGCGGCGTTCAACGCGGCCTCGTTGACGAGGTTGGCGAGATCCGCGCCCGAGAAGCCCGGCGTGCCCCGCGCGATGATCTTGAGGTCGACATTCGGCGCCAGCGGCACCTTGCGCGCATGCACTGCCAGGATCTTCTCGCGGCCGCCCACATCGGGATTGTTCACCGTCACCTGGCGGTCGAAACGGCCCGGGCGCAGCAGGGCAGGGTCGAGGACATCGGGCCGGTTGGTGGCCGCGATCATGATCACGCCCTCGTTGGCCTCGAAGCCGTCCATCTCGACCAGAAGCTGGTTCATCGTCTGCTCACGCTCGTCGTTGCCGCCGCCATAGCCCACGCCACGCGAGCGGCCGACGGCGTCGATCTCATCGATGAACACGATGCAGGGGGCGTTTTTCTTCGCCTGTTCGAACATGTCGCGCACACGGCTCGCGCCGACGCCCACGAACATCTCCACAAAATCCGAGCCCGAGATGGTGAAGAACGGCACGCCTGCCTCGCCCGCGATGGCTCGGGCCAGCAGCGTCTTGCCGGTACCCGGAGGACCGACAAGCAGCGCACCTTTCGGGATCTTGCCGCCGAGGCGGCTGTATTTCTGCGGGTCGCGCAGGAACTCGACGATCTCCTCGAGCTCTTCCTTCGCCTCGTCGATGCCTGCGACATCCTCGAAGGTTACGCGGCCCGTCCGCTCAGTCAGCAGCTTGGCGCGGGACTTGCCGAAGCCCATGGCGCCCCGACCGCCGCCCTGCATGCGGTTGAGGAAGAAGATCCAGATACCGAAGATAATTAGCATCGGCAGCCAGAAGCCTAGCGTGCTCAAGAGCCCGCCGCGCTCCTGCGGCTCAACGTTGATGTTGACGTTGTTGGCCCGCAGCACCTCGACCGTATCGGCATCGCGCGGCTGCACGGTGATGACGCGATCGCGCCCCGTCGTCTGCGCCACAACGGTCTCGCCGTCGATCGTCGCTTCGCTGATCTCGCCGGCCTCGACCCTGTCGATGAACTCGGAATACGAGATCTCACGGCCGCCACCGTTACCAGATCCGTCCTGGAACACGCTGAAAAGCGTGACAAGAAGCAGGATCAAGATGGCCCAGAAAGCCAGGTTCTTCGCGTTGCCCAAAGGGACGTCCCCCCGAATGTCGGATGTCGCGCGTCGTTCCCGCGCCAGTCAGCCTCAGAATGTAGGTCGCGCACGGCCCGGGGTAAGCCCCCTTTTGCGTAAGCGACAAACCTACACACCCTTGAAGACCGCGTCCAATCGCCGGCCGACGGCGTTGTAGAACACGCCGGGCGCAGGGTTCAGCGCCTCACCCGCAGCCCAGCCGTCGCGCAGAAAGACCGCTTCGAGGCTCCCGTCGGCACGAATTGCGGCCGGTGCCGAGAGGCGCGCGGCCCGCGGCGCTGACATGAAGGCCTCATACACATCGCGCCCTTGGAGGTGGAGGGCGCCGGCTGCCTTGATGGCCGTGAGCCGTGCCTCCCCAAGTGCGGCAAGACAAAGCCCGGGCATGCCGGAGGCGAGACCGAGACGCCCGTCCCAAAGGCGCGGCGCACCGTGAGTGCCGGTTCCCGTCGATGTGATCGCCAGAGGGCCAGCACAAGCGCTCGGCTCACGGCAGAGCGCGATCACGGGGCGCTCCAGCCGGGCGGAGGGATGGCGCGGGGCGGAAAGGAGAACACCGTCCGTGAAGGGCGCGTCAGGCATCGGCCCGGCCGCCGCCGCTCGGGCGAAATCGAGGGCCCGCTCGAGGGCCTCGCGGCGAGGCGTGTAACCCGCCCCCGTGAGCGCCTGGGCCGCGCGGGCCAGGAGGCGCATCGCCGTCTCCGGCTCGCCGCCAGTGAGCGCGACGCACGCGATCTCGATTTCCCCGGCAAGGCCAAGCGCAACGTTGCCCGCCGCGCGCTCCGCGACAGCGGCATCGAGGACGCCGACCGTCGCCCGCATCCGCGCGGCCGTGGCCGCAAGCATGGGCGCCGTAACGCCGAGCGGCGCGAGCGCGGCAAGCGCCGCCCGCGCCCGGGTCCGGTCGAAGGCAGGGTCGGCATTGGTCGGGTCTTCGATCCAGC
>JBCCSW010000065.1:0-13967 GCA_039199465.1 Pseudomonadota bacterium | reverse complement strand
CGGCGATCAGCTTGGCGAGCGTCGATTTCCCCTGTCCGTTGGCGCCGAGCAGGGCGATGCGGTCGTCCTGATCCAGGCGGAAGCTGACACGGCCGAGCACGGCGCGGCCGTCATAGCCCAGATCGCAGGCATCGGCGGTCAACAGCGGCGGCGCCAGCATGTCGGGCTTCGGGAAACTGATGCCGGCGACCGCAACCTCGCCATCGACGGCAATCGGCTGCATGCGCTCCAGCATCTTGATCCGAGACTGCGCCTGGCGCGCCTTGGTCGCCTTGGCGCGGAAGCGGTCGACGAAGGCCTGCAGATGGGCGCGCCGGGCCTCCTGCTTCTTCGCCTGCGCCTCGGCCAGCAGGGCCTTCTCGCGGCGCATCCGGTCGAAGCTCTCGAAATTGCCGGTGTAGAGCGTCAGCCGCCGGTCCGAGAGGTGCAGGATATGCGTGCAAGCCCGGTCGAGGAGGCTGCGGTCATGGCTGATCAGCAGCAGGCCATGCGGATAGCGCGCCAGATAGTGCTCGAGCCAGAGCGTGCCTTCGAGGTCGAGATAGTTCGTCGGCTCGTCGAGCAGCAGCAGGTCGGGCGCGGAGAACAGGACGGCGGCGAGCGCGACCCGCATCCGCCAGCCGCCCGAGAACTCGCGCGTCGGCCGCATTTGAGCCGCGGCGTCAAAGCCCAGGCCCGAGAGGATCGCGGCAGCGCGGGCCTCGGCGGAATGGGCGTCGATCTCGGTCAGGCGGAGCTGGATCTCGGCGATGCGGTCCGGCTCGGTGGCGCTCTCGGCCTCGAGGAGGAGGCGGGCGCGCTCCTCGTCGGCGGCCGATACCGTGTCGAGCAGGCTGCGTGCGTCGCCCGGTACTTCCTGCGCGACACCGCCGATCCGGGCGCGGGGTGGCAGCTCAATCAGGCCCTGGTCGGTCGAGAGCTCGCCCCGGATCAGGCGGAAGAGCGTTGTCTTGCCGGTGCCGTTGCGGCCGACCAAGCCGACCCGAGCCTTTTGCGGCAGCCGCGCACTGGCCGCCTCGAACAGCGGCCGGCCCGCCATGGTGAAGCCGAGATCGCGGATGGTCAGCATGGCCCGCCGGTAACAGAGGCTCGCTCTGTCGTCCATGCGGAGATCGCGCGTGCTGCTTCGGAGGGCCTTGCACGGGCGGGAAGGCCTTCTCGGGCGCCTGTCCGTCGGGGATCAGGCGTGGGCGCCGAACCGGCGCCGACGCAGGAAGACGGCTGCCGCCGCCCCGATGGGCGCGATCCAGAGGGCCGAGGCGAGCGCGGCCTCGGCCCCAGGCTGCGACCAGGGCGACGGAAGATCCAGCGCCCGCGCCCGCCCGGTCAGGATCGACACTTGCACACCGAGCATCAGGGTGGCCGGGGCCAGGGCGCCTGCGACGGCCGCCACGGCGGTGCCGGTCTTGCCAAGCGCCTGCAGCAGACCGGCCAAGGGAAGGCCGACGATCACGAGGCCGAGCAGCCAGGGCGCGAAGCTGGCGACGAACCCGGTCGTCGCGGCGGCAAGCGTGTAGACCAGCGGCCCGCGCCCGTCGTCCAGCCCGCTCAGCGCAAGCCAAAGCGCGGTGACCGCGAAGACGGCCGCGGTCAGCGCCGCTGCAAGCCCGGCCGCCAGCGTCACGGTCCCGGCAAGGCGCAGCACGCCATGACGACCTCTCCACATCGAGCGCTTTTCCATCCATCCCCCTCCGACACAGAGACTATGGCGAGAGGGGTGGGGCGCGAGCGAGGCGCGTTGCCGCTGCTGTGGCGCTGCCTATCAACCGCCGTGCCCGGTATCCGTGCGGGTGTCTGCGCTCTCCACCATCGTGGCGTCGGGACTGCGCCGGGCGACCATGACGAGCAGCTCATAGCTCATCACCGCCTCACCATCGGCCCGGGTGATGGTGTTGCCGAGCGTCACGACACCCAGGTTCGGCCGCGAGCGTGATGCGCGCGTCGCGATCACCTCGATCGTCACGCTGAGCGTGTCGCCGGGGCGCACGGGCGCGAGCCAGCGCAGGCTGTCGATGCCGGGCGAGCCGAGGCCGGTGCCGTCCCAAAGCCCCGCTTTCAGCGTCAGACCGAAAGCCGTCAACAGCGTCTGGAAGCCCGAGGCGATGAGACCGCCGAAGGGCGAGGCGCGCGCCGCGTCGGCATCGGTGTGGAAGGGCTGCCAGTCATAGCGCTCGGCAAAGGCTATGATGGCCGGCTCGTCCAGCCGCGCGGCACCGGTGCGGAAGGTCTGGCCGACCTCGAAGTCCTCGAAATGCATCAGGCGCTCTCTCGCTGGAAATAGATGAGGTCCAACGCCGGCGCGTCCTCGCCAAGGCGCGTCAGCATGGCGTGGACCTGCCCGCGGTGATGGGTCTGGTGGTTGAAGAGATGCGCCATCAGCGCGCCGGCCACGGCCGTGATCTGCGCACCGCGGCGAGTGTAGCGGATCGTTTCGTCGGGCGCGATCTCCTCAACCAGGCGCTGCAGATCCGCGTCCAGCACGCGGCGCGCTGCGGTCAGGTCGCCCATGTCGTCGTGCAGGACGTGGTCCAGCGCGAAGGGCGGCTGCGGCTGGTCGCGCAGGCGCGCGGCCCAGATCAGATCGGCCACCATGATGTGGTTCAGCGTCGCCAGGATCGATCCGAAGAACGCGCCAAGATCGCGATTCAGCGCCTCGGGCGTTAGCGTCCCGGCCACGGCGTAGAGCCTGGCATTGGCCCAGGCATTGTAGGCTGCCAGCATTCGGAAATGCGCTTTCATGGGGTCATCCCGCGTGCTAAGGCGCGCCCGCGCTGGTCGAGGGCCAGGGCACCGAGACACGCATCTTACTTCCACACCATCGCGCCGCCTGCGCCCGGGCGTGCGCTGCTTCAGCCGACAGGAGACGAGGCCCATGGCCGTGACGCGCACCTTTTCGATCATCAAGCCGGACGCGACCAAGCGCAACCTGACCGGCGCGATCAACGCCAAGCTCGAGGCGGCGGGTCTGCGCATCGTGGCTCAGAAGCGGATCCAGATGACCAAGGCGCAGGCCGGCACGTTCTACGCGGTCCACAAGGAGCGGCCGTTCTATGACGAGCTGACCACCTTCATGTGCTCGGGCCCGGTCGTCGTGCAGGTGCTGGAGGGCGAGGACGCGGTCGCCAAGAACCGCGACGTCATGGGCGCCACCAATCCGGCCGAGGCCGCCGAAGGCACGATCCGTAAGGACTTCGCCCTGTCGATCGGCGAGAACTCGGTGCACGGCTCGGACAGCGACGAGAACGCGGCAATCGAGATGGCGTATTTCTTCGCGGGAACCGAGATCGTCGGCTGATCCCCGCCGAGAGGCGCTGCGCGGCGGCACTGGCGCGTCGGTCAAGGATCGAGGCGGGACGGATCACGCCAACGTGCGGTCTGCGCAGGGACCCCTCAACGCGCCGTGTGCGATCAGCACAGCGGCGTGCGTGGGTCTAGTGCGGGGCGCCATGGGGCCCCACCATCATGTCCAAGCCGATAGGAGCAGACATGATGACCAGGAGCCTTTCCCTCGCCGCCACCGCCGCCGGCTTCGCCGTGACGCTGTCGCTCGTCAGCGCCGTCGCCGCGCTCGCCGGCACCGTGCCGTTCCGCCCGGACGAAGCGATCCTCGCTTGCCAGGCGCGGGCGATGCACATGATCGAGGTCGAAAGCGGCGCCGACGCCGAGGCGGTGGGTCGCTTCTCGACCGAGCGCCGCCCTGATCATATGTGGCTGGTGAGCGGTGCGTTCTCCGCCAGTTTCGGCGGGGCGTCGCGGGTCGTGGGCGTCGATTGCGACGTGTCCTCGACCGGGGTCGAGGTGATGGTGATGCGGATCGGCGGCTGAGGACGCAGCGTTCAGTCGATCAGGCCGATGCGTCTCAGGGTATCGTCCAGCGCCGGCGGCAGCGCGTCGCCGGTCCCGTCGACTGGAGGGCGAGACAGGATCCGCCCGGCCTTGATCGCGTCGAACCGGCTGCGCAGCGCCGCCTTCTCGGCCGGGCCAAGGTCGTGCCAAGGCCGTTCGGCCAGACCCAGCACCAGCGCGACATAGGCCATGAAATGCGCCCGGTGGCCCGTCGCGATCAGGCGGGCATAGGCCCGGTCGGGGCCGAGGGCGATCACCGCCTCCGCGCTGTCGAGGCCCGCCTTGGCGAAGTGTCTCGCCATCGCCGGCCCGATGTTCTTGATCGCGGTGACGGGCGCGTTTTTCTCGGTGTCAGGCATCGGGGCTGTCCCCGAACGCGCCCAGCAGGGCCAGCGGCGCCGCGCGCGCGGCATCCGGGTCGGCGATGAAGCGTGCGATGACGGCCGGGTAAAGCTTGTGTTCCAGCGGCAGAATGCGCGCGGCCAGCGCCTCGGCAGTGTCGCCGCGGTGCACCGGCACCACCCCCTGGCCGAGAATGCGCCCGGCATCGAGCTCCGGGGTGACCTGATGCACGGTGCAGCCCGCGACGGCACAGCCCGCCGCCAGCGCCCGGGCATGGGTGCCGAGACCCCGGAAGGCCGGCAGCAGCGAGGGGTGGATGTTCAGCATGCGCCCTACCCAGGGTTCGATGAGCACCGGCGTCATGATGCGCATGAACCCGGCACAGACCACCAGCTCGACGCCAGCGTCGGTCAGCGCGCTCTGAACCGCCGCATCGAAGGCTTCGCGGCTGTCGTAGTCGCGGTGGTTCAGGCCGATGGTGGCGATGCCCCGCGCCTTCGCCGACGCGAGCCCGGGCGCCGCCGGATCGTTCGAGACAACGACGGCGGCCGAGCCATCGATCCGCCCGGCCTCGATCGCCTTAAGGATCGCGACCATGTTCGAGCCGCGCCCCGAGATCAGAATGCCGAGCCGCGCGCTCACCCCAGCTGGCCGCGATAGCGCACGCCGCCGCCCGCGCTGACGGTGCCGAGGCGCACAACCCGCTCGCCATGATCGCGCGTCAGTGCCGTCGCGATGGCCTCGGCCTCGGCCGGGTCGACCGCCAGAACCATGCCGATCCCGCAGTTGTAGGTGCGCAGCGCCTCCGCCGCGTCCAGCCCTGCGGTGCGGATCAAACAGTCGAAGACCGGCGCCAGCGGGATCGCGGAGAGATCGATCTCGGCGCCGTGACCCTCGGCCAGTACGCGGGGCAGGTTCTCGGTCACGCCCCCTCCGGTCACATGGCAGGCCGCCCGCAGCCCCGGCCCACGCCGTGACAGCACCGGTTTGACATAGAGCCGCGTCGGCGTCAGCAGCGCGTCGCCGAGCGTGGCGGCCGCACTGTCGAAGGGGCAGCGCGCGCCCCAGTCGAGGCCCGCGATCTGCACCGTGCGCCGGACCAGCGAGTAACCGTTGGAATGCACGCCATCGCTGGCCAGGCCGAGCAGCACGTCGCCCTCGCGCGTCGGCCGGGGCATCAGCGCCTCGCGCTCGACCGCGCCGACGGCGAAGCCTGCCAGGTCGAAGTCGCCATCGGCATACATGCCTGGCATCTCCGCGGTCTCGCCACCGAGCAGCGCGCAGCCCGCCGCCATGCACGCCCGCGCGATGCCCTCGACGACCCGCGCCGCCGTGTCGACCGACAGCTTGCCGGTTGCGAAGTAGTCGAGGAAGAACAGGGGTTCCGCGCCCTGGCAGATCAGGTCGTTGACGCACATGGCGACCAGGTCCTGCCCGATGCCGTCGACCAGGCCCGTGTCGATCGCGATGCGCAGTTTGGTGCCGACGCCATCGGTCGCGGCGACCAGTACAGGGTCGGTGAAGCCCGCGGCGCGGGGATCGAACAAGCCAGCAAAGCCGCCGATCCCGGCCATCGAGCCCACGCGCGCCGTCGCGGCAGCGGCGGGCTTGATGCGCTCGACAAGCGCGTTGCCGGCATCGATATCGACCCCGGCCTCGGCATAGCTCAGACGGTTCGGCAGGCCGGGTGGCGCCGGTGGCTCTGCGTCGCCCCGCTCGCCATCGCGCCCGTTCTCGGGGACGTCTGCGGGAGTGTCTTGGGAGGAGGATGGCATGGCGTCGGCCCTCGTTGATCGGCCCTGCTCTAGCCCGCGCGGCGCGGCGAGGAAACACCGGGTGATGCAGCGAGGCGCGCGCGTCGATTGACCCGCATCGGGCGCGGCCTTAAGGGGGCTCGGCGCGGGCCTGTAGCTCAATTGGTTAGAGCAGACCGCTCATAACGGTTTGGTTGGGGGTTCAAGTCCCTCCGGGCCTACGCCGCGGCTCGATCGGGTGGGCTCGGTGCCGCAGCGGCATGCAGCGCATGACCGGCCCTGCAGCACCGGCGCGGCGCCGCGCCTGCGGCGCAGGCGCATCACCGCGCCCTGCCCACAGGCCCGATCGGTGCGGAGATGGTGCCCCCGCGATCCGGCGGTCTAAGGTGCGGGCCCGCCACCCACCAGGCAGCCAGGGATTGCGCAGATGAGCGAGACGGACAGCGCCGGAGCGGGGCGGTCGGGGCTGTGGCACGACATGGCCCGGATGCCGGAATTCGCGCCCGGCAGTGTCTGGCTGGTCGGCGCAGGGCCCGGCGATCCGGGGCTGCTGACCCTGCGCGCCGCCCGCGCCCTGGGCGAGGCGGATGTGGTCGTCCATGACGCGCTGATCGACGACCGAGTGCTCGAGCTTGTCGGCCCCGGCGCCCGCCTGATGTTTGCCGGCAAGCGCGGCGGTCAGCCATCGGTCAAGCAGGACACCATCACCGGCTGGCTGATCGAGGAGGCGCGCGCCGGCCGCCGCGTTCTTCGATTGAAGGGGGGCGATCCGTTCATCTTCGGCCGCGGTGGCGAGGAGGCACGCGCTCTCGCCGCAGCCCAGATCCCGTTCCATGTCGTGCCGGGCGTCACCTCGGCGCTTGCGGGGCTGGCCGAGGCCGGGATCCCAGCGACCATGCGCGGCTCGAACCGCGCGCTTGTCCTTGCCACCGGTCACAGCCTGCAGGCCGGGACGGCCGCCATCGACTGGGAAGCGCTGGCGCGGCTGGACCAGCCGGTCATGCTGTATATGGCGATGCGCTACTTGCCCGAGATCTGCGAGCGGCTGATCGCGGGCGGCATGGACCCTTCGACGCCGGCCGCGCTCTTGACCTCGATCAGCATGCAGGAGCGGGCGCTCGTCATCACCGACCTGCGCCATCTCGGCGAGGAGAGCCTGCGCTTCCGTGCGCCCGCGATCGCCGTGATCGGCCGCATCGTCGCCGAGCGTGATGCGCTGGCGGGTTTCATGACCCTCGCGCCGCCGCCCGACCCCGGTCCAGCGCTGCCCTGACGACGAGCGCCCGTGGCCAGTGCGAGACACGCCGGCACACGTCTCGGGCCTGCCTTCTCAATATCCTTGCGGCGACGCACGCCCGACCGTATCTGGTACCTACAGGGTCACCGATCCCAACCCGGCCACGCGACAGCGGCGGGGGGTGCTAAGGGGCGCTGGGTACACTCTACTGGTAGGGAGGGATCGCCATGACCAAGGCGAACCGCTTCCAACTGGGGATGGACCTGGAGGCAGGCACCACCCAAGCGGAAGTCGCGGGCAAGCCCCGCTTGAAAGTCGTATCGACCGATCACGCCGTGTTCGACAGCGCGCGCCCCGACCATTTCATGCGCCGCGACGGGCGGGTGTTCGCGGGCACGCATCTGATCATCGAGGTCGTGGATGGCGCCGGGCTCGATGACGAGACACGCATCCAGACAGCGCTTCGCGATTGCGTCGATGCCTGCGGGGCGACGCTGCTGCACATCCATACCCACAAGTTCACGCCGCAGGGCGTCTCGGGCGTGGCGGTGCTGGCCGAAAGCCATATCAGCGTCCACACCTGGCCCGAGATCGGTTACGGCGCTTTCGACGTCTTCATGTGCGGCGGCGCCGATCCGTGGCAGGCGGTGTCCGTTCTGCGCGATGCCTTCGACGCCGGCGACGTCATCGTCGGCGAGTTGTTGCGCGGCGAGGCCGTGATCGCCTCGCGCCTCTGAGCGGGGGCGCGGGTCGGCCTGCAGGTGGGGGTGCGATCGCCTCGCGCGATCCCTGCGCGAACGCGCCGACCAGGGCTGCCGCGGTGCGCTGATCTGGCGGTGCGCTGATCTGAAGGAAACCACCCAATGACCGCAACCATGGACGGCTGGACCGTCGAGGCGCTGTACGATGACTATGCCCAGGCGCTCCGCGAGACGAGGGTGCTCTACGACAGCAATACCGAGCTGCAGCGCATCCGTGTTTTCGAGAACGCCCGTTTCGGTCGCGTTCTGACGCTCGACGATGTCGTACAGACGACCGAGGCCGACGAGTTCATCTATCACGAGATGCTGGCGCATGTGCCGATCCTCGCCCATGGCGCGGCGCGGCGCGTGCTGATTATCGGCGGCGGCGACGGCGGCATGGCGCGCGAGGTGCTGCGCCATCGAAGCGTCGAGCATCTGACCATGGTGGAGATCGATGCCGGCGTCGTGGCCTTCGCCAAGCAGTATCTGCCTGCGCTGTCGGCCGGTGCCTTCGATGATCCGCGCCTTGAGCTCGTGATCGCCGATGGTGCCGACTACGTTGCGACGGCCGGTGCCCGCTTCGATGTGATCATTTGCGATTCGACCGACCCCATCGGGCCGGGCGAAGTTCTGTTCACCGAGGGCTTCTACGCCAATGCCCGCGCGCGGCTGGCCGAAGGCGGGGTTCTGGTCACCCAGAACGGCGTGCCGTTCCTGCAGCCGGACGAGCTTGCGGCGACGATGCGGGCCTTTGACGCCCTGTTTGCCGATGCCACGTGCTACCTGGCGACGATACCGACCTATGCTTTTGGTCCGATGGCCTTCGGCTGGGCGACCGATGGAGGCTCGCGGGGCACTGGCGAGGATCTCCTTGCGGAGCGCTTCGCCGCCGCCGGGATCGAGACGCGCTACTACACGCCCGCAGTGCATCGCGCCGCCTTCGCCTTGCCTGGCTATGTCAGCACCTTGCTGCCCGCGGCGCGTCGGTGATTGAGCCCGGGCGCCAGCGCGCGGGCTGAGGGGCGGGTCGCCTTTGTCTCCTCAGCCAGAGTGATCAGGGCGTCGCGGCGGCGAGGCGACTGTCGGTGACCGAGGCGATATCGGCGGGTTGCAGGACCAGCCCGTCTTCGCGGATCAGCGAGGGGCCGCCTGCGCCGCCTTCCACCGCGGTCACGCGCATGGGGACGCTCGCGGCGCGGTCGGCCACGATCCGCTCGCCGTTGCGGTGCTCGAAAGACAGGCTCACTTGCTGTCCTGCAAGTGGACCCAAGACGTCGGCCGGAATGCTGGCGGTCGTCCCCTGCGCCACCGGCACCCGGGCGAGCACCGCGCCAGTCGCATCCCGCAGGATCGCCTCGGCGCTGGTGGCGCCGTCCTCTCGCGGCACCGCGACCGACAGCGCGCTGTCGCTGGCGATGAAGCGCCCTGCGGCGTCTGACGCGGCCTGGCCGATCCAGCTTGCGTAGCTGGCGATTGCCTCGGCGCCGAGCCCGTCGGCGATCCCTTCGAGAAGTTCATTGCTGCGCACTTGCTGTTCGACCGAGGAAAACGCGGCGAGCTGCGCCACGAACTCGGTCGAATCGATGGGCTGCAGCGGGTCCTGGTTCTCGAGCTGCGTTGTGAGAAGCGTCAGGAAGTTGTTGAAATCATTGCCGACCAACGCGGCGCTTTCGGTCTGGTCGGGCGCGCGCGTGCTGCTGTCCAACAGGGTCGGCAGGGTAAGCGGTGTCATCGGCTCCGTCCTCCTGGTCTCGCGTTCAGACGCGGCGGTCGATTTGGCGCTCGGTGGCGCGCGACGTTGGTTCACTGCCCTCCGCCCGGCCGGTGCTGCGCGTATCCGCGACCGCGCTCGTCGCGTCGCTTTGGGTGGCGAATGGCGGATGGGCGGCGGCCCCTTGCCCGGCCGCGCCGTCTTGCAGGCTGCCGCCCGAGACATCGACGCCGGCCGCGTCGACGCCCGCATCGCGCAGTCCGGCCAGCAGCAAATCGGCATGGCGGCGAACGAGATCTGCGGTCGCGGCCCGATCCGCCGCCACGAGCGCACGCGCCGACGGATCATGAGGGTCCAGCGTGACGGCGAGACGACCGAGTTCGGGCGGTTCCAACTGGATGACAAGCTGCCCGTCATTCGACGACACCTGCACGCTACCGATGGCGAAGGGCTGAGCGCCGGGCTGCGGTGCGAGCGCGGCTGCGCCGGGCAACGAGACCGGCGCACTGCCCGGCGCAGTGGGCGCGCCGGCGGGTGAACCCGGTGGCTGAGCCGGCGCTGCGGGCGCAGTCAACGCCGGTACGACGAGTTGATCGCGCCCGCCGGTGGAGCGCTTCGGTGACGCCGGCAATGGTGCGACGAGTGCAGCGTCACCCCCACTTCCGGTGCCCGGCGCTGCCGACGCCGCTGAGCGCCACGCCTCTGTCGTCGTCACGCCCGCCGCCCGCTCTGGCTGAGGGGGTGTCGACGGAGGGTTCGCGGAGGCCTTTGCGCTGCTGCCCCTGTCACCAATCGCAGTGTCGTCCCCTGCGATGGACACCGCAGTGGGCGACAGATGGCGTTCGGATGCGCCGGCGGCGCCAACCGCAGGCGGTCGCGCCGCGGCACTGGCCTCATCGCTGGCAACAACCGGTGCGACCCCGGCCGTCGGTTGCTGCGATTCTAGAGACGCCTGCGCTATGGATGAACCAAGGCTCCGCTGGGCCGGGATTGAGCCGTCAGCAGCGATGCTGCGGGGGTTGGCTGGTGTTTTCGAGGGCTCTGCGTCAGGAGCAACCGTAACGGTGGGCGAGACTGCGGTACCCGTTGCCACAATCGGGCTTTCTGCCGCCTTCGTGGTGCCGGCGCCTAAGGCAGCGTTTTGCACAAAGCCCTCACTCCTGCCTGGAGGAGCGCTGCCTGGGGCGACTGTGGGTGCTGACGTCGGCGGTTGAGCGGTCGCGGCGGCACGGGTTGTCCCAAGGGCCGGTCGTGCGATCCACGGTGGGGCTCCAGCCGCCTCCTGGATAGTTTGGGCGTCGCGTCGTGCTCTCGTTCCTGGGGACGCCGCCAAGCCACCCGGTGCAGCCGATGTTGTTTCGGCATTTCGCGGGTCTAGCCGGTCGCCGTCGGGCGCCGCGTCTGCATCGACGCGACCTGCCGGGCGGCTCGTTCCGTTGTCGGCGATGCGTCGCTTCTCGATCAGCGCGTCTGCTGCCGGAGTGGCATCGGATGACGCGAGACCCTCGGCTGCGATGCGCTCGGCCGTGGCCGCGGCTATTCCCACTCGGGTGGCCGCCGCTTGTGGGACGCGCGCGTCCTCGCCTTGGTCTGGGCCTGCTCGTGGCGCGGCGGACCGATCGGAGGTTTCGGACGGGCGTGGTGTCGCCGCGTCGGCACGGCTCTCCTCAAGGCGTGCCTGGAAGTCGCCGCGCCCGCTCGGGTCTGCAGAGCGCGCCCCGACCGATACCATCGGCGATCCCGAACGCGTCCCGCCCGCCGCCGACACGTCGACGTCATCGCCGTTGTTGACCGCCCGAAAAGGCGGCGGGGCGACGGTTTCTGCACCGGCCCCTGCGGCCGAGAAGGGAAAACCCGCCATGACGCTCCTCCGTTCTCAGTGGGTTTAGAGCGGATTCTCTAACCACGTGTTCACGCTGCAGGCGCATGCACGACAGGCGTTCTGAAAGGGAGGGGGCAGACGTGGATGAACCAGGGGGAGCGATCCCGTCGGCCCAGCGACCCGTGCCGGTGGCGCGACCGAACGCCAAGACGCTGCCGCAGGCGCCCGCACCCGCGCCGGCGCCCACGGAGGCGATGAAGCGCGCGGGCGTCGCCTTTGAAGCGGCGTTCCTGGACGAGATGCTGCGCCACAGCGGTCTCGGCGATCTGCGCGGCATGGCCGGCGGGTCCACGGCCGAGAGCCAGATCGGACCCATGATGTCGCGGTTCCTTGCCGAGCGGTTGGCCGAGGGGGCAGGGATCGGCATCGCCCCGCTGGTGGCCGCACGCCTGGCCGAGGCGGCGCAAATGGCAGAGCGTGGCGCCGCGGTGGGTGAGGAAAGCGCTGATCTGGTCGCGCCGATACCTCGCGCGGCACCCGGCGGCACTGAATGAGCGGAGAGGCGGCGCAAGGCGCCCTGCCGACCACCTCCGCCGCCGACCGTCTCGAGGGCATGATCGCGGAGGTGGAGGCGGGCATCGGCCTGCTTGATCGGGAGCGGCGGCTCTGCCGTGCCGGTCGTCTGGACGCCTTGGCCGCCATTGCCGCCGAGAAGCAGGCGCTCTCGACCCGCCTCGCCACCGGCATGACCGGGCTTGTCGCAGCTGAGGATCCGGCCGGCGCGGCGCGGCTGCGTCGCGCTATCGACCAGTTGGCCCGCCGTGCCCGGCGCAACGAGCGCCTGCTGGCCGAGGTTGGCGAGGCCGTGCGCCGCGTCCGCCGGGCCCGGCGGCTGAGCGAGTCGCTCCGCGCAGGGCGGGTCGGCTATGGTCCGGACGGTCGCACCGTGGTGAGCCGCGCCGACGCCGCGCGACGCAGCAGGAAGGCGTGAGCGGCGTCCTGAGCGCGTGTCGAGCACCGACCGAGTGCTGGCCGAGCACGAACCAAGAGTCGCTTTACCAGGACTTAGCGGTTTCGCGCGATACCCGGCCCGAGCGGCGTCAGCGCCGCGCAGCCAGAACAGGCCCACCGTCAGAAGGCGTCTCCAACCGCATCCCGAACCGGAAGCGGCAGCAGCCCCGATGAACCATCAGGGCAGGTCATTTGGCGCGCGCGGCACAGAGCCCGAGGCGCCGGATCAGAGGAAACAGCGATGACTTCTTCCATTCTCACGAATATGAGCGCGATGGTGGCGCTTCAGAACCTGCGCTCCACCAATGCTGAACTGACCGACATCAACAATCAGATCTCCACCGGCAAGAAGGTGGCGTCGGCGAAGGACAACGCCGCCGTCTTCGCGATCAGCCAGGTGATGGAAAGCGATGTGGCGGGCTTCCGCTCGATCACCGAATCGCTTTCGCTCGGCGCCTCGACGCTGGCCGTGGCCTCGAACGCCACCAGCGAGATCGGCGACCTGCTGAACGAGATCAAAGGCAAGATCGTCGCCGCGAACGAGGAGAACGTCGACCGCGCCACGCTGCAGGACGAGATCGGCCAGCTGCGTGGCCAGATCGAAAGCATCGTCGGCGCCGCCCAGTTCAACGGCCAGAACCTGCTCTCCGCGGGCGAGGACATCTCGGTGCTCTCCTCGCTCGACCGCAACTCGGCCGGTGAGGTCCGGGCGCGCAACATCGAAGTCTCGGCCCGCGACTTCTCGTCGAGCTCGGGTGTCGTCGGCACGGGCGCGAGCGGCAAGAACGCCTCGATCTCGGGCACGGGCGTCACGGGCAACAGCTCGACCGTCACGGTCACCGACGCGACCGACGTGCTGCGCGACGGCCAGGCCGACAATCTGGTGCTCGATATCGACGGCATCCGCCTGACCATCACCGCGGCCGACGTGCAGGCCGAGGGGATCGTCGCCGCCGGTGCCGATGTCGGCGACGAGGCGCTGAACGACTACATCTCGCGGGCGATCAACGGCACGCTCACGGATACCTCAAAGAACTTCGGCATCCAGGGCCTGACGGCGTCGTTCTCGACCGACGCCAACAGCGTGCTGACGATCACCTCGACCGCGTCCGAGGATGTTTCGGTCGCGCTGACCGACAACACCAACGGTACCGTCGGTGCGCCGTCGGCGGCGACGCTGACCCAGGTCTCGGGCACGACCAATGTCGCCGCCTCGGTCGGCATCAACCTGGTCGACGCCAATGCCAGCGCCGCCGGTCAGACCTTTGCGGTGACGGTCGGCGACGACACCTTCACCTTCACCAACGACGGTACGAACCCGGCCAACACCGCCGCGGCGGCGACCGAGATCGCAGCGGCCCTCAACGCCGATGCGGATGCGCAGGGCATCGCGGATATCCGCTTCGAGGTCGATGCCACGACCAACACCCAGGTCAATGTCATCAACCTGAACTCCACCGAGGGCGGCGATATCAGCTTCTCGACCGATTTCGGCACCAAT
>JBCCSW010000064.1:0-14254 GCA_039199465.1 Pseudomonadota bacterium | reverse complement strand
CGCCGCGGCTGTTCAGGAACTGGGTGTAGACGATCTTCCCGGGCGCGACCGCCATGCTGGCGCCGCAGACCTGGTCGAGGAACGCCTCGGCATCCGGGCCCGCGACGCGGATCTTGCCGAAGGACGACATGTCGTAGAGGCCAACGGTCTCGCGGATCGCGCGGTGCTCGCGGGCGGCGTTCTCGAACCAGTTCTGGCGGGCCCATGAGTAGCGATAGCTGCGGTCCTGCCCTGGCGCCGCGAACCAGTTGGCTCGCTCCCACCCGGCCAATTCGCCGAAGACGGCGCCCTCGGCCTGCAGATGCGCATGCAGCGGCGAGCGACGGACGCCCCGGGCCGTGGCCTTCTGACGAAAGGGGAAGTGGTCGGCATAGAGCAGGCCCAGCGTCTCTTTCGAGCGCTCGAACAGGTAGTGCCGGTTGCCCTGGAAGGGCTGCATGCGCGCGATGTCGACATCGCCCAGATCGAACGGCTTTTCGCCCGTCTCCATCCAGGTCGCCAGCGCCATGCCGGCGCCCCCGGCCGACTGGATGCCGATCGAGTTGAAACCGGCGGCCACCCAGAAATTGTCCATCTCCGGCGCCTGGCCCAGGTGATAGGCGTCGTCGGGCGTGAAGCTCTCGGGTCCGTTGAAGAAGGTGTGGATTCCCGACTCGCCCAGCATCGGCATGCGGTGGATCGCGTTCTCCAGGATCGGCTCGAAATGGTCGACGTCCTCGGGCAGCTGGTCGAACTCGAAATCCTTGGGGATGCCCTCCATGCCCCAGGGCTTGGCGTTCGGCTCGAAGGCGCCGACCAGCATCTTGCCGGCATCCTCCTTGTAGTAGGCGCATTCGTCCGGGACGCGCAGGACCGGCAGGCGCTCAAGGCCCTCGATCGCCTCGGTCACGATGTAGAAATGCTCGCAGGCGTGCAGCGGGACATTGACGCCGGCCATGCGACCGACCTCGCGGCCCCACATGCCGCCGCAATTCACCACGTGATCGGCCTTGATCGAGCCGCTGGCGCCGTCCTCGCCCTGCCACGCGACGCCGGTGATGCGCCGACCCTCGCGGGTGAGGCCGGTGACGGCGATACGCTCCAGCACCTGCGCCCCGCCCATGCGCGCGCCCTTGGCCAGCGCCAAGGCGATGTTGGCGGGATCGCCCTGCCCGTCATGCGGCAACCAGACGCCGGCGACGACGCCCTCGCAATTCAGGTGGGGATAGCGCGCCTTGATCTCGTTCGGGCCAATGGGATCGACCTCAACCCCGAAGGCCCGAGCCATCGAGGCCTGGCGCAGGATCTCCTCGCGCCGCTCGCCGGTAAGCGCGACGGTGATGCTGCCGCAGCGGCGGAAGCCCGTGGCGACGCCGGTCTCGCCCTCCAACTGGCCATAGAGTTCCTGGCTGTATTTCGCGAGCCGCGTCATGTTCTGCGAGGCGCGGAGCTGCGCGATCAGGCCCGCGGCATGCCACGTCGTGCCCGAGGTCAGCGCCTTGCGCTCCAGCAGCACGACATCGCGCCAGCCCTGCTTGACCAGATGATAGGCGACCGAACAGCCGATGACGCCGCCGCCAATGACGACGACGCGGGCTTCGGAAGGGGGAAGGCTCACGGCATCTCTCCGTTCGATGGCTGTGTCCGAGG
Organism: Pseudomonadota bacterium; assembly: GCA_039199465.1. Lineage (GTDB taxonomy): Bacteria > Pseudomonadota > Alphaproteobacteria > Rhodobacterales > Rhodobacteraceae > Thermohalobaculum. Next base: position 12,625 of record JBCCSW010000064.1, on the reverse strand, counting down.
TTGGTCGGTCAGTGGGCCCGGGCCAGGGTCTTGAGGTCGAAGCGTGCATGCAGCGCCGCATCCAGCGCCGCGTCGAACTGATGCGCCTCGCGCCCGAGGATCGCGTCCTTGCGTTCGGTCGCGCGGGTCAACAGGTCGGGGCGCCCGCGCTCCACCCATTCCTTGGGGCTCGAGCGGTCGGCCAGCGCGGGGTAGATGTACTCGGTCTCCATCAGCTTCAGTGTCTGGTCGGCGCCGAGGTAGTGGCCCGGGCCTTCCAGGCAGACCGCCTTCATCACCTCGATCGAGACGGTGTCGTCGCTGACCTCGATGCCGCGCACGCAGCGCATGGCCTGGCCGACCATGTCGTCGCCCAGCACCAGGCTCTCGAAGCAGAAGCCGAGCAGCGAGGCGTGCATGCCTGCGGCCTCGTACACCATGTTGAGCCCGGCAAGCCCCGCCATGACATTCGAGATCCCCTGCTCATAGCCCGCCTGGAAATCGGGCAGCTTGGCATCCGCGATGCCGGCCGCGGCCCCGCCCGGCAGGCCATAGAAGCGGTGCATCTGCGCACAGGCCGCGGTCAGCAGCGCCTGCTCGCCCGAGCCGCCGGACATCGCGCCGGTGCGCAGGTCCGACACGAACGGCCAGGTGCCGAAGATCGCAGGCGCCCCCGGCTGGATCGCATTCACGATCACCAGGCCGGCAAGGCACTCCGCCACCGCCTGCACGATGGCCGCGGCGATCGGCGCCGGTGCCGTGGCGCCCGCCTGGCCGGCCGAGAGCAGCAGCACCGGCATGCCGGCACGCACGGCCACCTCGACGACCTTGCAGCTCTCCTCCGCGAAGGTCATCGGCGGCACGACGAAGCAGTTGGTGTTCGAGCAGAACGGCCGCGCCCGGAACGCCGCCTCGCCGCCCGCGATCATGTGCAGCATCTCGATGCAGTCGGGCATCGTCTCGGGCCCGACGAAGGACAGGCCGACATGCTTCGAGGTGCCGGCGCAGGACGCGTAGATCGAATTCAGGTCCAGCGCCTGGTCGCCCTCGGCATCGCGGCAGACCATGCAGCGTTGGAAGAAGTGGATGTTGTCGAGCGCCTGCACCAGCCGCGCCGCGTCGTAGAGGTCCTGCGTGGTGCTGTCGCGATAGGTGCCCTCGTGCGGGTCGACCAGCGACACGGCGGCGCCGGCAGTGCCGTAATGCACGCGCTCGCCCTCCAGCAGCAGGTCGTGCGCCGGGTCGCGGGCGTGCAGCGTCACCGACTTGGCAGCGACGGCCAGCATGTCCTCGACAAGCGCGCGGGGGATGCGGATGCGCCCGTCATCGCCCAGCACGGCGCCGGCGCCGGTCAGCGTTGCCACGGTCTCGGGCGGCGCGCGGCGCATGCCGATGGTCTCCAGCGCGTCCAGCGCCGCGTCGTTGATCCGGCGGACATCGTCGGGGGCGAGCGGGTTGAACCGCCCGCCGACCATGCCGGCGCGGACGGGACGGTCTTCGGCCGCGGGACGGGCCGAGCGGGCGGCATGGCGCCCTGCCCGGCCGCCGCCCGAGCGCCGCGCGCGCGGTGCCGTGGTGCTGTCGCTGTCCATGCCCTCTCCCTCCCGTTATGGCCGGCCCTATCCGGCCGTGCCGTTGTCCGCGGCGTCGCGATCAGGCCCGCAGGCGCGCGTTCTCCGGATCCCAGAGCGGCGCGTCGGGCTGCACGATGGCGGGCCTGCGCTCGCCAAAGATCTCGACCTCCAGCGCCGTACCGGCGGCCGCCAGATCGGCGCGCACCATGCCGAGTGCGATGGATTTCTCGATCCGGTAGCCCCAGCCGCCCGAGGTGACCTCGCCGACCCGCGTGCCGTTCTGCCAGATCGCCGACATCGCCGGGGCATCGCAGCCGTTCGCCTCGACCACCATGGTGGCGAAGCGGCGCGACGATCCTCGCTGCTTCTCGGCCAAAAGCGCCGCACGACCGGGGAAATCGGCAGCCTTATCGAAGCGGATGAAACGCTCCAGGCCGCCCTCCAGCAACGAGTAGTCGGTCGAGAGATCGGTCTTCCAGGCGCGGTAGCCCTTCTCCAGCCTCAGGCTGTTCAGCGCATACATGCCGAAGGGCGTGGCACCGGCCGCCGTGACCGCATCCCAGATGGCCGCGACATCGCCCGGGGCTGCGTGGATCTCCCACCCAAGCTCCCCGGCGAAGGAGACGCGCAGCACCCGCGCCGGCCGGCCCGCGACGGTGGCTGTCTGATGGGTCAGCCACCCGCGCGCCAGATCGGCATCGCTAATGCCTGCCATCACCCCGCGGGCGGCGGGGCCCGTCACCAGCAGTGCCTCGCGCGCCGCCGTCACATCGGTCACCGCGATGCCGCCCGGCAGCGCCGCGGTCAGCACATCGCGATCATGCCATTGGGCAAGGGCGGCGGTGATCAGCTCGAAGTCGTCCTCGGCCTTCCGGATCACCGACATCTCGGTCAAGATCCGGCCGCGGCGGTCGGGAAAATAGCCGAGGGTCAGGCGACCGACCTTGGGCAGCGGCCCAGCGATCAGCCTGTCCAGCGCCTCGGCCGTGCCCTCGCCCGCCACTTCGAAGCGCGAGAAGCCGGGGATGGCGATGATCCCGCACCGGTCGCGCACGGCCTGGCATTCGGCGCGCACGCGCGGCTCCCACGGACCGCTGCGCGACCAGGTCTGCGTTGCGTCATGGCCGGTGTCATCGCCTGGCCCGGCGAACCAGGTCGCCCGCTCCCAGCCGTTGAAGGCGCCGAACTGCGCCCCCGCTGCCGCCATCCGGTCATGCGCGCCCGAATGCTTCAGCCCACGCCCTGCCGGCCATTCGTGATGCGGGAAATGCATCGCGTATTCATGGCCATAGACCTCCATGCCCTTCGCGGTCGCATAGGCCTGGTCGCAATGGCCGGTGAAGCGTCGCGGGTCGACGGCCCACATGTCCCACTCGGTCTCGCCATGCATGACCCATTCGGCCGCGACCTTGCCGGCACCGCCGCCCTGGGCGATGCCGAAGGTGAAGGAGTGCGCCTCGAACGCGTTCGGCACGCCCGGCATCGGGCCGATCATCGGATGGCCGTCGGGGGCGTAGGGGATCGGGCCGTTGATCACCCGCCCGACGCCCTGCGACCCCAGCAGCGGCACGCGCGCCATCGCGTCCTCGATATACCACTCCAACCGGTCGAGATCGTCGGGGTAGAGCTGGAACGAGAAGTCGTCCGGCATCGGATCGTCCGAGGTGATCCAGTGCGCGCGGCAGTTGCGCTCATACGGCCCGAGGTTCAGGCCGTTCTTGTCCTGGCGGAGATAGTAGGAGGTGTCGACGTCGCGGATCAGCGGCAGCTTTCGGCCGGCCTCAGCGGTCCAGGCCGCGATCTCGGGGATCTCCTCGGTCAGGAAGTACTGATGGCTCATGACCACCATGGGCGCGAGGCGTCCGCCGAAGGGCATGAACCACTCGCTGACCCGCTGGGCGTAGTAGCCGGCGGCATTCACGACCTTCTCGCAGCGGATATCGCCTTTCGGCGTGTGCACGATCCATTCGCCGCCGTCGCGGCTGACGCCGGTCACCGGACAGAAGCGTTCTATCCGCTGGCCATGCGCCCGGGCTCCCTTGGCCATCGCCTGAGTGAGCTGCGCGGGATCGATGTCGCCGTCCAGCGGATCCCAGAGGCCACCGGCAAGGTCATGCGTTTCGATGAACGGGTGGCGCTCGACCATCTCGGCCGGCGTCATCATCTCCATCTCCACGCCCTGCATGCGCGCCATCGACGCGACATGCTCGAACTCGCGCATGCGTTCCGGACCGTGCGCGAGGCGGATCGAGCCGGTGACGTGATAGTTCATCGGGTAATCGACCGCCTCGGCCAGGCCGCGATACATCTCAAGGCCGTAGCGCTGGATCTGCAGGACGGCCCAGTTGGCGCTGAAATTCGGGCAGTTGCCGGCCGCATGCCAGGTCGAGCCGGCCGTGAGTTCGTTCTTCTCCAGCAGGACGCAACCGGCGAGCCCCATCTGGCCAAGATGATAGAGGGTCGAGACGCCGACGGCGCCGCCGCCGATGATGACGACCGGTGCTGTGGTGGGGAATGCGGCCATGGACGGGGCTCCTTCCGGGGCGGGACGTGATGAGGTCAGTACACGGGCGGCGCGATCACCCAGATCGCGACCGCCGGGATGTCGTAGGGATTGGCCCAGCGCAGTGCCTCGCCGCGCACGCGAACGCTGTCGCCGGGGCCCAGGATGAAGCGGTCGGCGCCCAGCCAGACGTCGAGCCGGCCCGAGACCAGATAGGCGAGCTCCTGCGTCGGCCGCTCGATCGGCGTCGTGCGCCGGCTGCCGGGCTGAAAGGTTGAATGGATGACCTCGAAATCGTCGGTCAGGTCGGGCGACAGCAGGCTCTCGACCAGGCCGCCATGGCGCTCACCCAGCACGCGTCGGGCATCGGCGCGGACGATCCGCCCGGCCTCGCCATCGCGCGGCTTCGCGGCACCGAACAGGATCGAGCGCGAGACGCCAAGGACACGGGCCATCGCCTCGATATCGCGCATGCGCGGGGTGGAGATGTCGCGCTCAACCTGGCTGAGCCAGCCGACGGACCGGCCGAGCTTCTCGGCCATCTCGCCGAGCGTCAGGCCGCGCGCCGTCCGCAGAGCGCGCAGGTCCGCGCCCAGCGTGGTCGCATCGTCGATTTCCGACTCAGTGGCAGCGTGAAAATTCATCGCCGAATTTCACGCAGAGGCCGTGAAATTTCTCAAGCGATTTTCACGGCGACGACCGAGCGAAATCACGCCGTTGCCGGTTGGACCGCCGGCTGCGCGCCGCCGGTGTCGTCAGGCAGCTTCCATCACGACCCGGGCCGCGCGCGCGATGCTTGCCTCCTCGCCCGCCGGCACCACCCAGGCGGTGACTGGGGAGCTGGGCGCGTGCAGTGCCGGGCCCGCGACCCCGGCGTCGTGGCGAAGACCGGTGAAGGCGAGGCCGTCCATGATCGCGGCGCGCATCTCGGCGTCATGTTCGCCGATCCCGCCGGTGAAGGCGACGGCATCGAGGCCGCCCATCGCCGCGACCATCGAACCGGCATGGCGCACGGCCCAATGCGCGAAATGCTCCAGCGCGAAGGCCGCGCGCCTGTCGCCGGAAGCCGCCGACGCGCGCAGCGCCCGCATGTCCGACGCGCCGCCAAGGCCGATCAGACCGCTCTGCTGGTTCAGGATGTGACGCGCACGCGCAATGCCCACCCGCTCGGCCAGGTCCAGCACGGCGTTGCCGTCGATATCGCCCGTCCGCGTGCCCATGGTCAGGCCCGAAAGCGGCGAGTAACCCATGGTCGTCGCCACCGACCGGCCGTCGCGGATGGCGCAGAGGCTGGCGCCGTTGCCGAGGTGGCAGGCCAAAAGCCGCGACGGCAGGGCCGCCCCGCTCAGACGCGGCAGCGCCTCGACCAGACCCTGGTAGCTGATGCCGTGGAAGCCGTAGCGCGTCATCTCGGCGACCGCGTCGATCTCGGGCAGGGCGTAGCGCCGCGCCGCGGCCGGGATCGAGGCATGAAAGGCCGTGTCGAACACCGCCACCTGGGCGAGTTCGGGCGCGAACAGCGTCAGCAGATCCATCAGCGCCACGGCATGCGGGTTGTGCAGCGGTGCCAAGGGCGAGAGGGCCGCGATCCGGTCGCGGATCTCGGCGGTGACCACGCAGGTCTCGGTCAGCGTCTGACCGCCATGCACGACGCGATGCGCCGCGACCTCGAAGCTGGCGAGATCCTGGCCGCGGGCACGCAGCGCCGCCAGCAGGGCCTCCAGCGCCTCGCGATGCGTCGCGAAGTGGCGTGGCGATCTCTCGGCCCCGACGCTCAGCGTGCCGTCGCCGCCGATCTCGGTGGCCGACGCCGTCAGGCTCGGTGCAGCATTGGCGTGGAAGACCGCGAGCTTGATCGACGACGACCCGGCATTCAGTACCAGGACGCCGCGATCCCTGCCGTTGGCCCCCATGTCGCGGCCTATTCGGCGGCGATCCCCTGTGCCGGTGCCTGCGGGCGCATGTCGGACGGGTCGATCCCGGCGACCGCGACCGGCGCCTTCATCGCGTCGCGGCGGAACGGTTCGCCCAGCTCCTGGTTGATCAGCGCCTCGATCAGCGTTGTCCGCCCGGCCTTCTGGTCGTCCAGCGCGGTGTGCAGCGCGTCGGTCAGCTGGTCCATGGTGCGCGCGATCACGCCCTTCAGCCCGCAGGCCTCGGCCAGCTTGGCATAGCTCACGCCCTCGTCCAGCTCGGTGCCGACGAAGTTGTCGGCGTACCACAGCGTCGAATTCCTCTTCTCAGCGCCCCATTGGTAATTGCGGAAGACGATCATGGTGATCGCCGGCCACTCCTTACGCCCGATCGCCGTCAGCTCGGTCACCGCGATGCCGAACGCGCCGTCGCCCGCAAAGCCGACCACCGGCGTGTCGGGGCAGGCGATCTTTGCCCCCACGATCGAGGGCAGGCCATAGCCACAGGGCCCGAACCGCCCCGGCGCCAGGTACTTACGCCCCTCCTCGAAACTGGGATAGGCATTGCCGATGGCGCAGTTGTTGCCGATGTCCGAGGAGATGATCGCCTCCTTCGGCAGCGCCGCGGTGATCGCGCGCCAGGCCATGCGGGGCGACATCCAGTCTGGCTTGGCGGCGCGGGCGCGCTGGTTCCAGGTGGTGCCGGGATCGTCGTCCTCGTGATCCATCGAGGAGAGGGCCTGGGCCCAGGCGCTCTTGGTCTGGGCGATCAGCGCCGTGCGCTCGGCCCGGCCCGCGTCGCCGGCATGGTCGGCCAGATGCTCCAGGATCCCCTCGGCCACGCGGGTCGCGTCGCCGACGATGCCGACGCTGACCGGCTTCGTCAGGCCGATGCGGTCCGGATTGATGTCGACCTGAATGATCTTCGCGTCCTTCGGCCAGTAGTCGATGCCATAGCCCGGCAGGGTCGAGAACGGGTTCAGCCGCGTGCCGAGTGCCAGCACGACATCGGCCTTCGAGATCAGCTCCATGCCCGCGCGCGAGCCGTTGTAGCCGAGCGGCCCCGCAAACAGCGGATGGCTGCCCGGAAAGGCGTCGTTGTGCTGATAGCCGCAGCAGACCGGGGCATCGAGCCGCTCGGCCAGCTTCATCGTGGCCGGAATGGCGCCGGAGAGCACGACGCCCGCGCCGTTCAGGATCACCGGGAACGTGGCGTCGGAGATCAGCGCCGCGGCATCGGCGATGGCGCTGGCGCCGCCCGAGGGCCGCTCGAACTCGACGATCGGCGGCAGGGCGATGTCGATCACCTGGGTCCAGTAATCGCGCGGCATGTTGATCTGCGCGGGCGCCGAACAGCGCTTGGCCTGCAGGATGACGCGGTTCAGCACCTCGGCCACGCGGGAGGGGTCGCGCACCTCCTCTTGATAGCAGACCATGTCCTCGAACAGCTTCATCTGCTCGACTTCCTGGAAGCCGCCCTGGCCGATGGTCTTGTTGGCGGCCTGCGGCGTGACCAACAGCAGCGGCGTGTGGTTCCAATAGGCTGTCTTCACGGCGGTGACGAAATTGGTGATGCCGGGGCCGTTCTGCGCGATCATCATCGAGACCTTGCCGGAGGCGCGCGTGTAGCCGTCGGCCATCATGCCGCCCGAGCCTTCGTGCGCGCAGTCCCAGAAGGTGATGCCGGCCTGGGGAAACAGGTCCGAGATCGGCATGAAGGCCGAGCCGATAATGCCGAAGGCATGTTCGATGCCGTGGCGCTGCAGCACCTTCACGAAGGCTTCTTCGGTCGTCATCCGCATCGCATCTCTCCCTTGAAGACGGCCGTTCGGTCTCGTTCGGCGATTGAATACCCCGAATTGCCTTGCCACGGTATGCGGCGCGGCGTTAGGGCCAGTTCTATCCCCTAATTCAGTCCAGAGCGATCGAGCGCCGCGCCGATCAGAGCGATCCCTTCGCCGATGCGTTGTGTCCCGATCGAGGAGAAGGCGAGGCGGTAGCAGCCGCCGTCGTCGCAGTCCGTCTGTCGGCGCGTCTCGCCTTCGGTCTCCGCCGCGAAAAAACCCTGTCCCGGCTCGATCAGCACGCCCTTCTCCCTGAGGCCCGTCGCGAGGCGCGCGACCGAGACGCCGCGCGGCGCGTGCAGCCAGGCGCTCGAGGCCCCGAAGCGCGCCGGCCCGACGCGGTCCACCCCATGCTCCCCGATCGCCTGCTCCATTGCGGCGCGGCGGCGGCGATAGGCCTGGCTCATCCGGTTTACCTGTGCGTCGTAATGGCCGAGCGACAGGAAATAGGCGGCGGTGCGCTGCACATGCCCCGGGGGGTGGCGGAGCACCAGTGCCCTCAACGCCCGCGCCTCGGCCACGAAGGCTTCGGGCGCCACGATGTAGCCGAGGCGTAGCCCCGGGAAGAGCGACTTCGAGAACGAGCCGGCATAGATCACCGTCCCCTCGCCATCGAGGGACTTCAGCGACGGCGCAGGTGCGGTCACCGGGGAGATCTCGAACTCGTAGTCGTCCTCGACGATGACGAAACCGTCCCGCGCGGCGCGCGCCAGCAACTCGCGCCGCCGCTCCACCGGCATGGTGGCGTTGGTCGGGCACTGGTGGCTGACGGTCACGAAGACCGCATCGGCCCCGTCGGGGATCGCCTGGGGCGGCAGCCCGTCGGTGTCGACATCGACGCGCGCCACCCGGCAGTCGATCGACTGCAGGATGCGCATCAGGCCGGGATAGCCCGGGTTCTCCACCACCGCGGTGCGACCGTGGCCGAGCAGCAGATGCGCCGAAAGCCACAGCGCGTTCTGCGCACCGAGCGTCAGCAGGATCTCCTCGGGCCGGGCCTGGATGCCGCGTCGGGGCAGGATGTGGCGCTGGATGTACTCAACCAGGATCGGGTCGTCGCGCTCATAGGCGTCCGAGGTGAGCGCGTCGAAGTCCTTCTGCCCCAGCGCCTGCAGCGCGCATTGCCGCCAGTTCTGGTGATCGACCAGCCTGGGGTCCACCTGGCCGTAGATGAAGGGATAGGGATAGCGCTGCCAATCCGGCGGCCGGGCGATGGCAGGGTCGGCCGCATAGCGCCGGGCCAGCCGCCGCTGCCAGTCGACGCTCGTCGCGCGCGGGCGCTGCGGCGGCAGCGGGCCGGCCGGCTCGGGCGCATGCTGGCTGACGAAATAGCCCGAGCGCCCGCGCGCCGTCAGATAGTCGTTCGCGACGAGGTCGGTGTAGGCGATCGTCACCGTGATCCGGCTGATGCCGAGATGGCGCGCCAGCGCGCGGGTCGAGGGCATGCGCTCGCCCGCGCGCAGACGGCCGGACAGGATGCCGTCCACCACCAGCCGGCGCACCTGCTGCTGCAGCGTGCCGCGGAAACCCGGATCGAGCCAGAAACTCTCGGCCGGGATCGCCACCGACTATCCCAGCAAACGAGGGCGACGGCCGATCAGGCGAAGACCGCGGTCAACGCCCGGTCGATCGACTCGGTGATGGTGTCGATGTCATCGGCCGTCGCGATCAGCGCCGGGCTGAGACAGAGCGTGTTGTTGAGCCCGTTCAGCGAGCGATTGGTCATGCCGACGATGATCGCGTCTTCCTTCATGCAATGATCGACCACCGCTTTGACGTGCTTCTCGTCCATCGGCTCGCGCGTCGTGCGGTCGGCGACCAGTTCTGCCCCGCAGAACAGGCCCTTGCCGCGCACATCGCCGACGACGGCGTGCTTGTCCTTCAGCGCCTGCAGGTTGTCCATCAGCCGCGCGCCCATGGCGTTGGTGTTGGCCAGCAGGTCCTCGTCCTCGATGATCCGCATGTTCTCGATCGCGGCGGCCGGCCCGGCGGTGCAGCCGCCGAAGGTCGAGATATCGCGGAAATACGACATCGGATCTTCGTAGTCCTCCTTGAAGACCTCAAAGACCGCCTCGGTCGTGACCGTGCAGGAGATCGCGGCATAGCCCGAGGCGACACCCTTCGCCATGGTCACGAAGTCCGGCTTCACGCCGAAATGCTGATAGCCGAACCACTCGCCCGTCCGGCCGATGCCACAGACCACCTCGTCGATATGCAGCAGGATGTCGTATTTGGTGCAGATCTCCTGCACCCGCTCCCAATAGCCGGCCGGCGGCACGATCACCCCGCCGCCTGCGGTGATCGGCTCGAGGCAGAGCCCGCCGACGGTGTCCGGCCCCTCGCGCAGGATGACCTGTTCGATCGCATCCGCCGCAGCCTCGCCATAGCTGGCGGCGTCGGGGAACTGGCTGCGATACTCCAGGCAGTGCGGCACTTCGACGAAGCCCGGCGTAAATGGCCCGTATTCGGCCGCGCGCTGGGGCTGGCCGCAGGCCGAAAGCGTGCCAATGGTCGTGCCGTGATAGTCACGCTCGCGGAACAGGATCTTGTGCTTGCGCCCGCCGTGGCGCCGATGGGCGATCTGGCGGATCATCTTGAAGGCCTTCTCATTGGCCTCGGATCCCGAGTTCGAATAGTAGACCCGGCTCATGCCCGGCATCTTGGCGATCAGCTTTTCGGCGAAACGCGCGCCCGGCACACTGCCGAGGGCGCCCGCGACGAAGTTCATCTTCACCAGCTGATCGCGCACGGCGTCGGCGATGCTCTCGCGGCCGTAACCGACATTGACCGTCCAAACCCCGCCCGAGACGGCGTCGATATGCTCGCGGCCATGCTGGTCCCAGACCCGGAGGCCCTTGCCCTCGACGATGATCCGGGGATCCACGCTCTCGAGCGGCTTGTGCTGCATCAGGTGGTGCCAGACATGCGCGCGGTCCTGCGCGACGATGTCGGCCAGGTCGTTCGGCATCACCGGGTAATTCATTGCCAGCGTCTCCGATTATGGGGGGCCGCACAGTGTGCTTGCGCCATCGATCCGCGTGGCACCCTGCACGAATTCGGTCGTAACCATAGGGCCAGAGCGCCGCTCCTCCTAGCACCAGATGAGGGATAAGGCAGGATTGCGCGCAAATCCGGTGACCAGAGCGCCCGGTCACACCCGCCGTTCCTGCCGAAAAACCATGCAGACGGAAGCCTCGCGGCGAAACTGCCGTCAATCCTACCACACGGCGGAAAGGGGTGAGACACCGGGCCGCATCTGGGCCATCTGTGTTCCATAACCCAACACCGACGTGACAGACGGAGGCCCCCATGATCCGTATCCTGAGCGCGCTAGCCCTGATCGCCGGCAGCCTGTTCGCCGCCCTGCCCAGCGCCACGCCCGCCGCTGCCGACTATCCGGAGAAGGCGGTGGAGTTCATCGTGCCGTGGTCGCCCGGCGGCGGCAGCGACACGCTGATGCGCATCGTCGCGAACAATGTCGAGCCGCATCTCGGCAAGCCGATGCCGGTGATCAACATGCCGGGCGTCAGCGGCACCGTCGGCCTGGCCGAGGCGTCCAAGCGCGACGCGGACGGCTATACCGTGGCGCAGATCCACGAGGGGCTGCTGACCGCCAACGCCTCCGGCATCACCGAGCTCAGCTGGGACAGCTTCGACCCGGTCGCGCTGATGGTCGCCTCGCCGCAATACGTCGTTGTGAACGCCGACCGGCCCTACAAGACGTTCGAGGAGTTCATCGCCTTCGCCAAGGAGAACCCGGGCGCGATCCGCTTCGGCGTGACGCTGGGCGGCGTGCCGCATCTGCACGCCGCAATGATCGAGGAGGCGTTCGACGTCCAGTTCTCCTATGTGGGTTACGAGGGCACCGGCCAGCGCATCCGCGCGCTCGTGGGCGGCAACCTCGATGCCGCGATCGGCGACATCGCCTCGGCCGGGCAGTTCGTCGAGAACGGCGATCTCGTCTTCCTGGCCAATGGTGCGCCCGAGCGGGTGGAACAGGCGCCCGACGTTCCGACCCTGACCGAGCTTGGCGCACCGCTCGAGCTGGCCGTGACCCGCGGCATCGTCATGCCAAAGGGCGCGCCGGCCGACGCCAAGGCCGGGATGGAAGCGGCCCTCGCCGCGCTGGCCGAGGACGAGACCTTCGTGAGCCAGGTGCAGAATGTCGGCGGCAACGTTATGTTCCGGGGCACCGACGCGTATGTTGCCTACCTCTCGAACCTCTCCGAGACGGTCGACCGGCTAGCGGGCAAGCTGGCGCCCTGAGCCGGTCTCCTAGGTGCCGCGCATAACCGATCAGCCGGAAGGCCGGACACCCGGCCCGGCCGGGGACAGCGGCCGCGCTGTCGAGGCGGCGCGGCTCGTCTCGTATGGCGTGATCGCGGCGGTTTCGCTGGTGCTGTTCGTCGAGGCCGGCAGCCTGCCGGCCTCGCGCTGGGAACCGCTTGGCGCCGGAGCCTTTCCGCGGCTGGTCTGCGGCGCGCTGATCGTGCTCTGCCTGATCTCGGCAGCGACGACGCTGCGGCGGATGGGCGGCTTCGCGGTCTTCCACGGCTTCGGCGCGGCCACGGCCGACTGGGCGGCGAGGCGGCGGCTGGTCTTCGTGGTGCTCGGCCTCTTCGCCCTGCATCTTGCCACCGTCGCGACGCTCGGCTTCGCACTCTCGGCCTTCCTGTTCGTGCTGGCCACGGCGCTCCTGCTCGCGCCGTTCTCGCTCCGCACGCTCGGGATCGCCCTGGCGGTCGCGGCGGCCTTTTCCTTCGGCCTCGACGCACTGTTCCGCGAGGTGTTCGACGTCTTCCTGCCGCGCAT
>JBCCSW010000063.1:0-14262 GCA_039199465.1 Pseudomonadota bacterium | reverse complement strand
TCGCCTTCCTGCAGCGGCGCGCGCATCCGCGCATGCTCGGATCGCGGTACCAAGCCTCTGAAAACCAGTCGTTCCGTACCGCGGGAAACCAGCGAAACCTCGGTCTTTATTTCAACCGCAGCGCCGGAAAGCGGGGGGAGCGCCGTTTCGCGCACAACAGCGTGATCTTCGGCGACGTACCATAGCGCTTGCGTCGTATCAGGCATCACTAGCGGTCGTTGAATTCTTCATGTGCTGCCGCACGTCCATCCGCGATCTTCACGAGCGAAGAGAAGGCCCCCAATGACCGATGTGACGATTGCCGGCAATACGGCAGAGCGCCCGCATGATCCGGCCACCGTGGCGGATCTCGGTCTCACCCCCGCCGGCCTGCAGCGCCGCAGCACCCTGTTCCGGCGCCGCATGGCGGTGCTCTGCCTCAACCTTGCCCTGGTCGGGCTGCTCACCTCGGGCATCGTGGCCGTGTTCGGCGCGGGCGGCTGGTCGGTCAGCGACGTCATCATCCTGATCACCTTCCTGATCGGTGTGCCGTGGACGGTGATGGGCGCGGTAAACGCGCTGATTGGCCTCTGGCTCTTGCATTTTCGCCGCGGCAAGGCGGCGGCCCTGCAGGCGGTCGCGCCGTATCTCTCGGCGGGCGAGAGCATGGCGGCGCCGATGGGCCGGACGGCCGTCGCCATGACGGTGCGCAACGAGCCGCCGCTGACCAGCTTCCGCAAGCTGGCCGAGGTGAGGCGCAGCCTGGATGCCACCGGCCATGGCGCGATGTTCGACATCTTCGTCCTCTCCGACACCTCCGACCCCGACATCGCGGCCGAGGAGGAACGGCTCTTCGCCGAGATGCGTTCGGCGCTTGGTGGCGACCGGGCGGTCTATCGCCGGCGGCGCGCCAATACCGGCTTCAAGGCCGGCAATGTGCGCGATTTCCTGCTGAAGGACGGGCGCGCCTATCCGTTCTATCTGCCGCTCGATACCGACAGTCTGATGGGGGGGCAGGATATCCTGCGCCTCGTCCGGATCATGCAGGCCTATCCGGGTATCGGAATCCTGCAGACGCTGGCCGTCGGCAGCCCGTCGCGCAGCCTGTTCGCCCGCCTGTTCCAGTTCGGAATGCGTCACGGCATGCGGTCCTTCACCATGGGGGCCGCCTGGTGGCAGGGCGATTGCGGGCCGTATTGGGGCCACAACGCGCTGATCCGAACGGCCGCGTTCCGCCGCCATTGCCGGCTGCTGGTGTTGCCGGGCCGGCCGCCTCTCGGCGGGCATATCCTGAGCCACGACCAGGTCGAGGCGGTGATGATGCGCCGCGCCGGCTGGGAGGTGCGCGTGATCCCGGTCGAGGGTGAGAGCTTCGAGGACAATCCCCCGACCATCCTGGATTTCATCAAGCGCGACCTGCGCTGGTGCCAGGGCAACATGCAGTACTGGCCGCTGCTGTTTATGAAGGGGCTGAAGCCGGTGAGCAGACTGCAGTTGCTTGCCGCGGTCGCGATGTATCTTGGGGCGCCGGCCTGGATGCTGATGACGCTTGCCGCGATGTCCAAGCTGTTCCTGGCCGATCCAGGCGGCATGAACGTCGCCCTCGGCGTGCCGATGTTCTTCGTGATGATCTCGGTCAGTCTGGTGCCGAAGCTCGCCGGCATGCTGGATGTCGCCCTGACGCCCGGGGGCGCGAGCGCCTGGGGCGGGCGGTTGCGCTTCGCCGCCGGCGCGGTGGCCGAGACGCTGTTCTCGATCGTCATGGCGCCGGTCGTCGCGGTGCATGTGACGATCTTCATGATCGGCCTGATGTTCGGGCGCCGGGTGCAGTGGGGCGGCCAGCGGCGCGAGGCCTATGGTCTCAGCCTCGGCGAGGCGGCGCGGGCGTTCTGGCCGCAGACGCTACTCGGCCTCTCGATGGCGGCGGCCGTCCTGATCATGTCGGGGCCGGGCCTGCTGGCCTGGACTGCGCCGATGGTCGGCGGCCTCACCCTCGCCATCCCCTTCGCGGTGCTGACCGCGGCACCGGCGCTCGGCCGGGTGGCGACGCGCGTGGGCCTCGCCGCGATCCCCGACGAGAGCACGCCATGCGAGAGCCTGCGCCGGCTCGGCGCCACCCATCGCTCCACGATCGCCGGAGCGCCCGCCCTGGCATGACGCTTACGTCATCGGCGCGCTCGGCCGGTGCATGGCACGACGGCCGCGGGCCGCGATGTGAAGCACCGTCGCTACGGCGCAGAGGCCGCTTTGTGATTTCGGAACGGGCCTTCGCTTGACGGCAGTGCTGGCGGGTGCTGATCTCCGCGAGCAGCCGGTGATCCTCCGGCACTTCAGCTGCCGGAGCGTTCCGCATGTCCCTCAAGCATCCCTACGTCCTGTTTCTCGGCGATGCGCCCGATCCGCTGTCGGCCAAAGTCGCGCAGGGCATCCGCGACTGGCGTCCGGACAGCAGCGTCGGCCAGATCCGATTGCCGGGCTGCCAGGCCGATATGCGCCTGCCCGACATGAGCGTGACCGAGGCCGTGGCAGCCGGCGCAAAGACGCTGGTGATCGGCGTCGCCAACCGCGGCGGCAAGATCTCCGAGCTCTGGCTCGACGTGCTGGTGGAGGCGATGGAGGCCGGCCTCGACCTTGCCGCCGGGCTGCACAATCTGCTGCGCGACCAGCCGCGCCTCAGCGAGGCCGCCACGCGTACCGGGCGGGTGCTGCACGATGTGCGGGTGCCACCGGTGCAATACCCCATCGGCGACGGTGCCAAGCGGCCGGGCATGCGCCTGCTTGCCGTCGGCACCGACTGCTCCTGCGGCAAGATGTACACCGCGCTGGCGCTGGAGAAGGCGATGCATGAGGCCGGCGCGAAGGCAAGCTTCCGCGCCACCGGTCAGACCGGTATCCTGATCACCGGCGACGGCGTGCCGCTGGATGCGGTGGTCGCCGATTTCATGGCGGGCTCGGTCGAGACGCTGACGCCGCCGAATGACGAGGATCACTGGGACATCATCGAGGGGCAGGGATCGCTGTTCCACCCGTCCTTCTCGGGCGTGACGATGGCGCTGATCCATGGCGGCCAGCCCGATGCGCTGGTGCTTTGCCACGAGCCGACGCGCACCCATATGCGCGGCCTGCCGCACTATCCCAGCCCGCGGCTCGAGGATCTGGCCGATCTGGTGCTGCCGCTGGCGCGGGTCGTCAACCCGGCCGTCAAGGTCGTCGGCGCGTCGGTGAACACCGCCGCTCTGCCCGACGACGCCGCCACAGCCTATCTCAGCGACATGGAGGCGAAGCTCGGCATGCCCTGCATCGACCCATTCCGGCAGGGCGGCGCGCGCCTGGCCGAGGCCGTCACCGCGGCGTGGCCGTCGTGAGCAACCGCAAGACCATGCTGCAGCTCTCCGTCGACCAGCGCCGGTTCGCGCTCCGCGAGGCCTTTGTGATCAGCCGCGGTGCGCGCACCGTGGTCGAGACGGTGGAGGTGCGCCTTGCCGACGGCGATGTCACCGGTCGCGGCGAGTGCGTGCCCTACACGCGCTATGGCGAAAGCGTTCAGCAGGTGATCGGCGATCTCCTGAAGCTGGCGCCGGCGCTGGCGAGCGGACTGGACCGCGAGGCGCTGCAGGAGGCGCTGCCGCCCGGCGCCGCGCGCAACGCCCTCGACCTCGCGTTCTGGGATCTGGAGGCGAAACAGGCCGGCCTCAGGGTCTGGGAGCTGCCGGCCTACAAGGCGTTGGAGGGGCCGTGGCCCGAGCCCGTCGTCTCGGCCTATACGCTCTCGATCGGTACGCCCGAGGCTATGCGCGACGCGGCGGCGATACAGGCCGATCGCCCGGTCCTGAAGGTCAAGCTTGCCGGAGACGCGACCGATATCGCCCGCATCCAGGCCGTGCGCGAGGGTGCACCCGACGCCCGCCTGGTGGTTGATGCGAACGAAGGCTGGAGCCCCGAGGGCTATGCCGCCGCGGCCGACGCCATGGCTGCGGCGGGGGTCGAGATGATCGAGCAGCCGATCCATGCCGACCGTCACGAGGCACTGCGCGGCATGGCGCGGCCCGTAAAGCTCTGCGCGGACGAGAGCTGCCATGCACGTGCGACGCTGGATGCCCTTGAGGGCCTCTACGACGTGGTCAACATCAAGCTCGACAAAGCCGGCGGGCTGACTGAGGCGCTGGCGCTGCGGCGCGAGGCCCTGGCGCGTGGCTTCGACGTGATGGTGGGCTGCATGATGGCGTCGTCGCTTGGCATCGCACCGGCGGTGTCGCTAGCGGTCGGCGCGAGCGTGATCGACCTCGATCCGCCGATGCTGCTGGGCGAGGACCGGACGCCGGCGCTGACGGTAGAGGGCTCGCTGGTACGACCGCCCCTTGCCGCCCTCTGGGGCTGAGGGACGACCGGGCGCCACCGGTGCGGCGCGCTGCAGACTGGTGCGGGAGACGGGTATGAGCAGGACGGTCTATGTGAACGGCGCCTATGTGGCCGAGGAGGAGGCCACGATCTCGGTCTTCGACCGCGGCTTCCTGATGGCCGACGGCGTCTATGAGGTCACGTCGGTCCTGGACGGAAAGCTCTGCGATTACGAAGGGCACCGCATCCGCCTGAACCGCTCGCTGAGCGAGCTCAAGATGGCGAGCCCTGTCACCGATGACGAGCTGTTGGAGATCCATCGCGAGCTCGTTCGTCGCAATGATCTGGACGAGGGCATGGTCTATCTGCAGATCACCCGTGGCGCCGCCGACCGGGACTTCACCTGGCCGAAGGACGCGACGCCTGGCATCGTCCTGTTCACGCAGGACAAGGCGCTTGAGGACGCCGCGGCGGCGAAGAGCGGCATCCGCGTGCGCTCGCAGCCCGACCTGCGCTGGGGCAGGCGGGACATCAAGACGGTGCAACTCCTCTATCCCTCATTCGCCAAGATGATGGCCAAGGAGCAGGGCGCCGACGATGCCTGGATGATCGCCGACGATGGTTTCGTCACCGAGGGGACGTCGAACAACGCCTATATCGTGAAGGACGGTCGGATCATCACCCGCCATCTCGGCACCGAGATCCTGCATGGGATCACCCGCGCCTCGGTCCTTCAGCTCGCGCATGAGGCGCAGATGAAGGTGGAGGAGCGGCCCTTCACCATCGCCGAGGCGCAGGAGGCCGACGAGGCGTTCTGCACCGCGGCCTCGGCCTTCGTCTGCCCTGTGATTGAGATCGACGGTGTCGCGCTCGGCGACGGCGCGCCCGGCCCGGTCGCGAAGCGGCTGCGCGAGATCTACATCGACAACGCGCGAAAGCACGCGATCTGACGAGGCATCACTGGCGGCTGTCAGGCCGCGCGCTGGGGCGGTCAGCAGCGACAGATGCGGCGCGCCCGGTCGCCCGGGTGCGCCAGTGTTGCGGGGGCCTACTCAGGCGGCGCGGGGCATGCTCGTCGCCTTCGTGAGCGCCTGGTCCAGATCGGCGATCAGATCGTCGGCATCCTCGATCCCGATCGACAGGCGGATGACGTTGTCGCCCGCGCCCGCAGCCTCGCGCTGCTCGGTTGTGAGCTGGCGGTGCGTGGTCGAGGCCGAGTGGATGATCAGCGAACGCGCATCGCCGAGATTGGCGACGTGGCTGAACAGCTCGACGCTGTCGACGGTCTTCACGCAGGCATCGTAGCCGCCCTTGATGCCGACGGTGAAGATCGCGCCGGCACCGTTCGGGCAGATCTTCTTCATCCGCTTGAAGGTGGGGTTCGATTTCAGGCCGGCATAGGTCACGAACTCGACGCGCGGATCGGCTTCCAGCCACTGCGCGAACTTGGTGGCGTTGGCCACGTGCTTCTGCATGCGCAGGCTCAGCGTCTCGATGCCGAGGAGGGTGATGAACGCCTCCTGCGGGCCGAGGCTCATGCCGAGATCGCGCAGGCCCACGGCGATCGAATGGAAGGTGAAGGCGAGGGGCCCGAAGGTCTCGTGGAAAGTGAGGCCATGATACGCGGGCTCGGGCTGACTGAGGCTCGGATACTTGTCGCTGGCCGACCAGTCGAACGTGCCGCTGTCGACGACGATGCCGCCGACCGCGGCGCCATGGCCCGACAGGAATTTTGTGGTCGATTCGACGACGATCGTCGCGCCGTGCTCGATCGGGCGGCAGAGATACGGGCTGGCCGAGGTGTTGTCGACGATCAGCGGCACGCCCTTGCGCTCGGCCACTGCAGCGATCTTCGGAATGTCGGCGATATGGCCGGCCGGGTTGGCGATGCTCTCGCAGAAGATCGCCTTCGTGCGCTTGTTGCAGGCCTTCGAGATCTGGCCGGGCTGGTCGATATCGACGAAACGCGCCTCCCAGCCGAAGCGCTTGATCGACTGGCTGAACTGCGTGACCGAGCCGCCATAGAGCCGGCTGGAGACAACCACGTTGTCGCCGGGGCTCATCAGCGGGAACAGCGCCATGATCTGGGCTGCATGGCCCGAGGCGCAGGCGACGGCGCCGACACCGCCCTCAAGCGTCGCGACACGCTCCTGCAGCGCCGAGACGGTGGGGTTGGTCAGCCGGGAATAGATGAAGCCGACTTCCTGCAGGTTGAACAGCGCCGCCGCATGGTCGGCGTCGCGGAAGACATAGGCGGTGTTCTGGTAGATCGGGGTCTGGCGTGCACCGGTGGCAGGGTCGGGCTTCGCGCCCGCATGGATCTGCAGCGTATCGAAGCCGAAGGTCTTGTCGGCCATGGTGGTCTCCCTGTTGTGGTGAGCCCCCAAGCTAGCGCGAGGCATGGCAAGCGGAGGCGTGGAAACATGTCCGGGCGCCCGCAGTCGCCCCGTCGTCGCGCCGCGTCAAGGGTGCCTTGGTCCCAAACAGCACCCGCCTCCGCTATAACGACGGGCATCGCGCTGCCTGCTCGGCCTCCTGGGTCGAGATGCGCAATGCTTGGCCTGGGAGGCTGTTGGATCGGTTGGGCGGGTGCGGCCGCGGTCATGTTCCAGCATGGCAGCGCCCAGGCGCGATGTCAGCGCAGTCGTGATGAGACGATGCCGGAATTGATGCCGCCCCAGCTCAACTCGCCTTTCAGGCGCTGATACTCCATCTTTGTGCATCGGTTCATCACCACGGCCAGCCCGGCTTCCCGGGCCAGTGCCGCGGCGTGCTGGTCGATCACGCCGATCTGCATCCAGATGGTCTTCAGGCCCCGGGGCGCGCAGGTCGCAATCGCCTCGTCCACGATGGCGCCCGCCTCCTCGGATCGGCGGAAGATGTCCACCATGTCCACGGCGCGGTCGCCGGGGATGTCGGCAAGGCTCGCGACCACCGTCTCGCCCAGCAGCGTTTCGCCTGCATAGCGCGGGTTGACCGGGACGATACGAAAGCCCTTCAGGGTCAGGTAGCGGGCAACGAACCAGGACGGGCGCAGGGTGTTCATCGACACGCCGACCATCGCGATGCAATGGGTGCCATCGAGCAGCGCCTCCATCGCGCTGTCGTCGGTTTCGGGGTCGGCAGTGATGATCTCATCGCGCATCATGCGCTCCTCGCAGCCGATCGAGCAGTGACGCGAGATCGGCGACAAAAAAAACCCGTCGGTTGCCTTGGGGGCAGGGCCGACGGGCGTTGAGTCGGAACGAGGGACAGTGAGTGTCGGGGCGGGCCGTTCAATTCCGCCCCACATGCATAATATGGGACTTCTGCAAAGCTTGCGTAACCCTCAAGTACCGAGTGGGTTGTGTTTTTTTCGTGATATTGCGCGATCTCAATCACAAGTTGTCTTTCGACAGTCTCGACGTGCAATTGACGCAGCGTAGAGCGCGACTGCCGCAGCGTTAGATACATTGAGCGAGGCAAAGCTGCCCGAGGCCGGGATCCGCGCCAGGCTTGTGCAGAGGGATTTCGTGCGTGACCGCAAGCCTGGCCCCTCGGCGCCGAGCACCAGCAGCAGGGGTTGGTCCGCCGCATCCACAAGCGCTGTGTCGAGATCGACCGGCGCCTCGCCGTCCAGTCCGATCGCCGCGAAACCGGCATCCGTCAGGGCCTGGATCGCGTCGCCGAGGTTGACGGGACGCAGATAGGGTTGGCGCTCAAGCGCGCCCGAGGCCGCCTTGGCGAGTGCACCCGTCTCTGGCGCCGAGTGGCGGCGCGGGGCGATGACCGCAGCGGCGCCGAACACCTCGGCCGAGCGCAGGATGGCACCGACATTGTGCGGGTCGGTCACCCGGTCGAGCGCCAGCGCGACGGGTGCCGGGTCGTTGGCGGCGCCGGCTGCGAGCGCATCGATGCCACCCCATGACAGCGGTTCGGCTTCGATCGCTGCGCCCTGATGGACCGAGCTGGGGTCGAGGGGCGCCGGAAATCGCCGCGGATCGGCGATCTCTATCCGCTCGGCATGGGGCTCAAGCAGCGCCGCGCCCCGATCCTCCGCCAGGCGCTGGCGGGCATTAGGGGTCAGCACGATGCGCCTGATCCGCCGCTCGGGATTGGCCAGCGCGTCGCGGACCGCGTGGATGCCGAAGAGCCAGACGCTGTCGCTGTCTTCGGTCGATGCGTCCCTGCGGCCGGTGCCGGGTTGCCGCCCGGAGCGGCGCGACGTGCCGTGTCGGCCCTTAGGTGACGGCGGGCCCTGGCGCGACCTGCCCTGGGCGCGCGTGGCGCGGGATCTGAAGCCCCCGTCGGTGTCGTCACGCTTTGACATCGCCGGTTTCCGGATTACTGGGTCGGGATTGCGCGGTTGGGCGGCCCTGCAGACGCAACAGGCCGCCCGGTTACGGTGGTGGCGCACATGATGCACATCCTGCCCGAATGTGGCCCAGTGCGCCCTGGGGCATCACCAAGATAGCGGCACGAGGCGCATGTTGACAGCTTCGGGTGCCGCGCATAAGCCCGCGCCAGACGTCGCGAAGGCGGGCCATCCGGGGGGGTGGCAGAGCGGTCAAATGCAACGGACTGTAAATCCGTCGGGGTAACCCTACGCTGGTTCGAATCCAGCCCCCCCCACCACTGCCACCAGCTGCAGGTCGCTCTGACGGCCGTCATTTCATCTTAGAAAAATCTCTTCTGGACAGCGCGTTATTCGACGACTCTCGCATGCAAGATCATGCCGCCGCAGCGGGCGACAGCCGGGTGACGGGCGTTGCTGAAGACCGTCGCCTCGGCGCCGGGATTGGCGCTGTCCAGGGCGACCGTCACCGCGGCGCCTGCGCTGTTGCCGTCTCGGGGCGTCACGGTGACCTCCACACCCTGACCCGACGGTTGCGCCCGCAGCGTGAAATCGAGCGACGGCCGCCCTGCCGTTGCGGTCGCCTCGACCGGCGCGGTCCCGGCGGTCAGCGGTAGCGCCACGCGGGCGATCCTGCGGGCGTCTCGGCAGGGGCGCGCATCCTGGCGGAACTCGACATCGAGGCGTAGCGACAGGGCGCCCAGATCCGACCGGCGCACCGGCTCGTCGCGCTGCGGTGTCACGGCCGCGACGTCCGGTCGGGGCGCGGACGGGGATGGTGCGGACGGGGATGGCGCGGGCGTCTCGGCCGGCTGCGCCATCGGCGCCTCGGTGCCGGGAGTGAAGTAGAAATCGCCGACAAGCGACGAGCTTTCCCAAGGCACCTGCGCGCCACCCGTCTCTGCCAGGACATCGACGCGCACCTGCTTGAACATCTGCTCGATCGCGAGCCCGGGCAGCGCGATCGCCCGGGCGAGTGCTGCAGTGTAGGGGCTGTTGTCGCCGATGCCGTCTGCCGCGACCTGACCGGGCGCGGTCGCGAAAGCGATGAAGCTGCCGGTCGGCGCGTTCTCGCGCGCCAGACCGCCAGCACTCGCGGAGCGATAGCTGCGGGCGAAGGGATTGTTCCGGCAGGCGTCCAAGATCACGATGTTGGTGGTCCCCGCGCTCTCCATCTGCCCCATGATCCAGCCGACGGGGACAGCGGTCACGTCCAGATCGGCCTGGTCCCGGATATCGGCATCGGTCGGGATCAGGAAGTTTCGCCCGGCCGCCTGTACGCCATGGCCCGCGAAGTAGAACAATGCCGTCGTGCCGGGGCCCGCCTGGCGCAAGCGGCGGCCGAATTCCACGATGGCATCTTGCATCCTGCGTTGCGCGCCGTCGGTCACGAGGGTCACGTCGAAGCCGGCACGCCGGAGAGCCCGGGCCATGAGCCGCGCGTCAGACACGGGGTTATCGAGGTTCGTCACGCGCTGGTAAGCGCCATTTCCAACGACGAGGGCGATTCGCTCTTCTGCGACAACAGACCCTGTTGCGAGCGCGTAAACGCAGATCGCGACGAACGTAGAAACCAACCGTTGCGCATAAGCGACTATATTGCGCTTCAAGTTATACTCCAGCTGTTTCGCAGAACACCTGCTGTAGCCCTCTTTTTGCCGCTATCTTGCCCCACCTTCTAGGCATTCCCAAGGCTGATGCGTCGTTGCCTGCCAGCTCAGCCCCGTTAGACAGGGAAGACTGCGTTTTTGTCGCCTCCGCGTAACGCGTTGAGAAGTCGCCGTTGTTGCCTGCGAAAACCGTTCGACGACCGCTGACCGGAGACCGTTGATGATCGACCACATTCGCGATGCGATGCGACGCCGCGATACCGATGCCGATGCGAAGGACGAGGCTCAGGAAGGGATCGAGCCATCCGAGCTGGCATCTGAGGTGGCGACAGCGCCCAGGCAGGAAGACGACGCCGAGCACGCGACGTCCCAAGCCACCCTGCCCCCTGCAACGGCCGAGGACGATCCGCTGAAGCCTCCCGCAGATGCGGTAGAGGCGGTGCGCGACCTGGTGTTCGAGCGGGTGATGGAGCTGACGGGCGATCCGGTCGCAAAGCGCCCTGCACCGGCGCGGGCCGAGGCGGAGCGCGGCGCAGCGCACGCTTCGGGCGGCGCTGCGGAGGAGGCCGATCCAGAGGACTCAGATTTTGTCGGCGCGGAAGCGGCATCGGTCCTCGATCGTCTGGACTATGCCGTGGACGAGGAGACGGACGACGCAGCAGAGGCGGCGGCGACCCTCCGCGCCGACGGCGATGGCGCCCTGACAGACCACGACGCGCTGGAAGACGAGGACGCGCTCGCCGACGCATCGCAGGAAGGGCCGGCGGCGGAGACGGCGATCGCTGCGCGGACGTCGGGCGAGCAGGAAGAGATCTTCGACCTCGCTACCGTTTCAGGCGGGCTGACCGCCAATGATGAGGCCGGTACCGCCGAGGTGATCGCGGCGCGTCACGCCGCCACCACAAGCGACAGCGACGCCGTTGCGGCTGCCGACGGGAAAGAGGCCGCCCTGCCGCTGCTGCCGATCGATGACGAGGCGGCGCTGCGGCGTTCGATCACGGCCTCGACAGAGGAGACCGGTGAGACCGAGAGCGCCCCTTCGCCCTCGTCGGTTGAGGGCGCGGAAAGTGACGCTGGCAGCGGCCGACGTTCGGCCCGCCGCTCGAACCGGCGGTCGCGCGGCTTCAGCCGTGCCGCGGCGAGTGGCTCGTCGATCGGGACCAAGATTAAGGGTGCGGTCACCGGTGTCGGGGGCAAGGTGACGGGCCTCGCTACCGCGCTGCCAACCTGGGAGTTCATGGTGGGTGCGGGTGGGCGCGGCTTCCAGCTGCGCGTCGAGCCGCCGATCCAATTCGGGGTCGCTGGCGTCCTCGTGCTGTTGCTGGCGGGCGCACTGGCGCTGCCGGGCGGTGACGATGTGGTCGCTGAAGCCGATCAAGCCGTGGTCGCAGAAGCCGCGCCCGCGACACCGGCAGAGGCCGTGGTCGTGCAGCCCGACGAGACGGTGATCGCCGCTGCCGTCGCGCAGGCGAGCGCCGAGGAATCCGCCGAGCGCCGGGCGCTTGAGCGCCGTCTCGCCACGGCGAAGGCAGAGCTGGAAGCGCTGAACACGAACCTCGCAACCGAGCGCGCCGCGCTCCGCGACAGTGAGCGTCGTGCCGAGATGCTGAATGCGCGGATGCAGGAGGCTGCGACGGGCCTGGACGAGGCGCGGGTGTCGATCGAGACGCTGCGTGGCCGCCTCAGCGAGCAGGCCGATGAGATACGCACGCTGCGCCAGACCATCCGGGCCTCAGCCGCGGCCGAGCGGGAGGCGAATGCGGCCGCCGCCGCAGCCGCTGCCGCCGGCAACCAGCAGAGCGCGGTCGCCGGTGTCGGCTTCGGCACGCCGAGCATCCCGCAGGCGCCCATCGCCCTGGCTAGCATCGCGCCGGACAGCTTCTCGCGTCCGACGACCAGTCTGTCCGGGCCGGATGCCATTGCCCGTACGCCGGTCACGCCGCGCGCTGCCGCGCCCCCCACGCCCCGGTCGCCAGTGTCGCGGCCTGCCGCCATCGGGGCCGCCTCGGCCCCGGCGCCGGTCGCGCAGCCCGGCGCGACGGCACCCGCGCAGCCCGGTGCCGTGGTGCCAACGCCGGCCGCGGTCGTCGCTGTACTCGATGTCGCCAACGAGGCCGAGACGGCGCAGGCGGGCGATGACGCGGCCGCGGGCGACGAGTTCGGCGTCGGCAGCGCGGTGACGCGGGCATCGACGCGCAAGCCGGATGACGGGCTCGCATCGCTGCGGTCCCAGCCAGGCAGCATCTTGGACAACGCCGCCACGCTACAGGGCGATGTCTATGTCCAGGCCGGCGTCTTCACGGCGAAGAGCTACGGCTACCGGCTGCACAAGAACCTGACCGACAAGGGCATCGCCGCCGATGTCTTGCCGACCAAGTTCCTGGGTAAGGATGCCATCCGCGTGCGCGCAGGGCCGTTCGAGACCGCCGAGGAGCGCCGGTCGGCGATGGCAGCACTTCGCGCGCTCGGCATCAACGACGCATTGCCGGTGTCGCGCTGATCGACACGCCTGCAGAGGGCAGAGACGGTACACAGAGGGGGGCAGTGGACATGCCTCGAGCAGTGGGGCGGCCGGTCTAGCGGCCGCCCCGTCTTGTCCGAAGGCCATCTACTTCTCGCCGGTCTTCAGCGCCTCACGGTCCGTTCGGCGGCCCGCCACTCATCCCGCAAGAAGACGTTCCACGATCTCTCTCGTGTTGCGCGACAGCGCCGTGTCGTCGGCAAGGCGCTGCATCGCGGTGCGGGCATGGGCCTGGCGGGTGTCGTCGTAGCGCCGCCAGCTCTCGAACGCGCCGGTAACTCGGGCCGCTGTCTGCGGGTTCAGGCGATCCAGGCGGAGCAGCCAGTCGACCAGGAAGTTGTAGCCGGCACCATCGCCCGCATGGAAGCGCACCGGGTTGGCCATGGCGAAGGTGGCGACCAGGCTGCGGAAACGGTTCGGTCGCTTCCAGTTGAAGGCGGGATGCTCGGTGAGGGCGACGACCCGGTTCAGCGCATCGGGCACCGGTGCGGTGGCCTGCACGGCGAACCACTTGTCCATCACCAGCTCGTCGGCCTGCCAGGTCGCCCGGAAGTCGGCCAGGCGCGCATCGGCGCCGGGGCGGCCGAAATGCGTGAGCAGGGTCAGCGCCGACAGGCGCTCGGTCATGTTGTCGGCGCCATCGTACTGCGCCTCGGCGGCCTGATCGGCCGACGGGTCACCGGACGCCAGCATCAGCGAGAGCGCCCTGTTCCCCAGCGCCCGGCGCCCGGCGTCGGCGGGGTAGGGGCTGTAGGGAGCGTCCGTTGCCATGGCGGTCCGGATCGCCGGCAGCAGATCGCCGAGCTGTCGGCCAAGAGCCGCGCGCATGGCGGTAAGCGCCGCGTGGATCCGGTCGGGGTCGGCGGGCTGGCCGCTTGACGCGATCTCGGCCGCGACCTCGTCGTTGCCGGGTAGTTCCAGCAAGAGGGCGCGGAACTGCGGGTCGAGCGTGCCGTCGCCGGCAACGCCCTCCAGCGCCGTCGCCCATTCGCCGGGAACGTCCTCGGTCGTGACGGTCGCAGGTTCGGCCAGCCGGCAGGCGAGGTTAAGCGCGTAGCGCCGCCCTGCCTCCCAGCGGTTGAACGGGTCGCTGTCGTTGGCCAGCAGGAAGGCCCGCGTGGCGTCGTCCACCCGATGCTCGATGATCGCGGGGACCGAGAAGCGGCGGTTGAACGACAGCACGGGCCGGGTGGGGAGACCGCGATGCACCACCGTCGCCTCGGCCGCGTCGACGCAGAGCACCGCGTCGTCGCCATCCAGCAGGTCGCGGCCGTCCTCGGCATCGAGCAGGCCATAGCGGACCGGCAGCATCATGGCGGTCTTGACCGGCTGGTCGGGCGTCGAGGGCACGGTCTGGCGCACCGTCAGGCGATAGGTGCCTCCGGTGCCGCCCGCGTCCTCCTCCCACTCCTCGGCCAGGGTCAGCCGCGGTGTGCCCGCCTGATGCCACCAGAGCGCGAAATGCGAGAGATCCGTGAAGG
>JBCCSW010000062.1:0-14321 GCA_039199465.1 Pseudomonadota bacterium | reverse complement strand
CTCGGCATAGGCGCCGTCGACGACCAGCAGCGCCTGGGGCGGCAGGGCGTCGGCCAACCGCGTCAGCCCGGCCCGGCCGACCATCGTGCCGGTCGGGTTGTTCGGATCCGCGATGAAGACCAGCCGCGTGCGCGGGGTAAGATGGGCGATCAGCGCGTCGACATCCGTGGTCATCCCGGCATCGGGCGCCGAGACATAGCGCGCACCGGCGGCCATCGCCGAGAGACGGTACATCAGGAAGGCGTGCTGGCTCGACAGCACCTCGTCGCCGGGTCCGGCATAGGCCTGGCAGAGCAGCGCGATGATCTCGTCCGAGCCCGCGCCGCAGACGATCCGATCGGCCTCGAGACCATGCACCGACGCGATCGCCTCACGCAGCGCCAGCGCGCCGCCGTCGGGATAGAGCGCGAGGTCCGCCGCCGCCTCGGCCAGCGCCGCACGTGCCTTGGGCGAGGGGCCGTGCGGGTTTTCGTTGGATGACAGTTTGATCGCGCCGGCGCTGCTGCCCGACTTGCCGCCGACATAGGGCGTGATCTGCATGACGCCGGCCTTGGGCCTGATCGTCGGATGCGCATCGGCCCAGCATTGCGCGTCGGTCCCGGTCTGGGTGTCAGTGTCAGCCCCAGCATCAACCTGGGGCCGGATGTCGGTCGTCGCGTCGGTGTCGGTCATCTCGTCCACCGTCTGATAAACTCCATGTCCATCGCCCTAGCGTGACTCGCCAAGCGGGGGAAGGGCGCGCATCGCGCGCGGTCCGGTGCAGCGCCCATCCATGGGCGCGTGCCCGTGTTCCCGATTGCGTCCCGCCGTTTCAACGAAGGGTATGTATCGCGCTGGAACAATCACCTTAATGGAGAAGAATGCTCTTGTAGGTTGTGCGTATTTCGCCTGACGGTGCCACAGTGTTTCCCAAGTCGAGGCGTACCCATGGTTGCAGAGCGAGTGACACATCTTCGCGTTCTAGATCGGGCGGCCGCAGTTCGTCAGTGGGGTCCCGCTGCCCGCAGTGCGAGATGGCGCCGGCGCATGGCGCTGGGGCTGGATACCATGGCGGGTACGTCGCTCGGTGAGCTGCTGCCCGGCCTGAGGGACAGTGAGGGATTGAAGCCGATGAACGTGGCGCTCGACGTCAACGCGCAGGGCACGATGCGGGTGATCGAGGCGCCTGCCGCGCCGCTCACCATCGCCGAGACCGGCCTGGAAGAAGGCTTCCTGATCGATCTTCTCTGCAAGATCATCTACCGCCAGGGCATCGAGCGGGCGACCGACATGGCGCGGTTCACCTGCCTGCCGGTGAATGTCGTCGAGCAGCTTCTGCAGGTCGCCAAGGAGGCACGGCTCGTCGAGACGCTGGGCCAGCTCGGCGCGTCGATGCGCGCCGAGATGCGCTGGGCACTGTCGGGCAAGGGCAAGGAGTGGGCGATCCAGGCGCTGTCCCAGTCCGAATATGTCGGCCCGGCGCCGATCACAATCGAACAGTTCAGCCGGCAGGTGAACCGCCAGTCGATCCGCCACGAGCGCCTGACCGAGGCGATGCTGCGCGAAGTGCTGCAGGGCATGATCCTGCCCGAGGAACTGTTCGACGATCTCGGCCCCGCGGTGAACTCGTTCTCGGCCATCCTGCTCTACGGCCCGCCGGGCAACGGCAAGTCCACGATCTCGAACGCGGTCTGCGAGGCGTTCCGCGACACGATCTTCATCCCGCATGCCATCGTGGTGGAGCGCCAGGTCATCGTCGTCTTCGACCCGACCGTGCACGAGCCGCTGGCCCATGCTCCGGTCGAGGAGGAGGGCGCGGGCCTCCGCCGCGCCCGGCCGCACGACCAGCGCTTTGTCGCCTGCGCCCGCCCGGCGATTACCACGGGCGGCGAACTGACGCTCGACATGCTGGATCTAAGCTTCAACCCGATCGCGCGCACCTATGAGGCGCCGATCCAGATGAAGGCCGTCGGCGGCGTCTTCGTGGTTGACGATTTCGGCCGCCAGCGCCAGACGCCGCAGGAGCTTCTGAACCGCCTCATCGTCCCGCTGGAGGCAGGCGTCGACTATCTCGCGCTGCAGACCGGCCGCAAGTTCCAGCTGCCCTTCGACGCGCTGGTGGTGTTCTCGACCAACATCCCGCCCAAGCAGCTTGTCGACGACGCGGGCCTCAGGCGTCTGCGCTACAAGATCCTGATCGACAGCCCGTCGCGTGAGCTGTTCATCAAGATCCTCGCATCGACGGCGCGAAAGTCGGGCATGGAGGTGAACGAGGAGACGGTGATGTTCATCCTCGACGAGCTCTACGCCAAGACACCGGAGGCGAAGCTGCAGGGCTTCCATGCGCGCTTCTTCTGCGACCAGGCGCGGGCGCTGCACACCTATCTGGGCACCACGCCCGAGCTGTCGGAGCGCGCGCTCGCCCGCGCCTGGGGCAACCTGTTCACGTCGGAATAGGCGCGGGCGCCTTGGCGCCGTACGGCCCGTCCGATATCGGCCTCCACCGCGCGACGGGGCGCGGGTCGGCCGCGCGTTCGAGCGGGACGGGGTGCCTCGCCGTCAGGGCGGCGTGGACGGTGTTTTGTGCCGCGCTCGCGCTCACGGCCTCCCTGTGGACGGCGGCGGCGGGGGACAGAGATCTCGAGCGAGCCGAGGTCGTCGTAGTCGAGGGCGACGGCCGCGCCAGCCTGACGCCCTTCACCGCCACGATCCACACGATCGACAATATCGTCTTCGGACCGTTCGGGTTCGAGCCCGCGATGATCCGCACGATGGTCCCGGTCACGGGTGGCGATGGCGACCGGGTCTATGCCAAGCCGCACGACCTCTCGTTCTACGAGATCATCGGCCCGGCGGTGTTCGACGGCGGCCATGCCAGCATCCTGCGCGTCGATGACGGCCGGATGCGCCTCATCCGCGAGGGCCCGCTCGCCGCGGATGGGTTCGAGCCTCGGTTTTGGGAGCGGAAACTCGCACTGCCACCGGCCGCCGAGCCCGTCGCGCGGCTGGCCTTCAAGGGCTGGAACAGGCCGGGCGTGCCCTACTGGTTTGCGGTGGCGGCCCTGGACGATACCGGGCGCCGCTCCGCCCTCAGCGCCCCAGTGCGCATCGATGCGCCCGACACCATGCCGGCCGAGCCCGGCGCGCTGACCGAGAACCTGACCGTCAAAGTGGCTGGCGATACGGCCGCGCTGCCGGCGCCGCAGGGTCTTGCCGGAAAGCTCTGGCGCGACGGGACGATCGAGCTCACCTGGAACCCGGTGGCGGACGCCGCCGCCTACGTGGTGTTCCGTGCCGATGCGCCGCTGGATCCGGCGGTCAGGACGCATTTCAGGTTTGCCGAACCTGGGCCCGCGGTGCTGCCCGGCGATCTCGCCATCCTGCGCAGCGATCCTATCCTGGATGTTGCCGATCCGGCGCTGATGGCCAATCGGGCCGCCAACGGCTTCGAGAAGGAACGGTACTTTCAGATCCGCCCCACCAGCATGGCGCGCAACCGCGGCATGCTCCACCGCGCCAGCCTGGTCGCGCATGATGCCCAGGCGGCTGCGGGCGGGGTGCCGGACGGTGGCCGATCGCATCTGCGCGTGATGCTGAACCCCGGTGAACGCTTCCCCCTTGGCGATGTGGCCTTCGGGGGTGGTAAGCGACATTTCTACCAGGTGCTGCGGCCCGATGTGCCCTATCGCGCCGAGATGTGGCTACGTGCCGATGCCCCGCGCGCCGTGTCTTTCGAGGTCTATACCGAGCCGAAATCGCGTGCCGCTGGCCAGCGCCCGATGCGCGCCGCCGTCGATACGACGTGGCGCAAGGTCGCCTTCGACTTCCGGGTAGGCGATCTCGGCCAGTTCGATGGCCTCGGCTATTTCCGCCTGATGCTGCAGGGGCCGGGCCGGTTCGACATCGACAATCTGGTGATCGTCGAGAACACCGGGCCGGTCGGCTCACTCTCCGAGACCGCCGAGGCACAACTCGGCCCGTCCGGCATGGCGGCGCTGCGCACTCATAAGACGATCAAGACCAAGGCCAGGACCTATGATCTCGAGGCGCTGATCGCTGGCCCTGCCTCGGCCCATCACCGCCTGGTGGCGAGCCTGAACGCGATGGCGACGCTCGGCACCGACCCCTGGCTGCAGATCGAGCCGCATCTCGCGCGCGATGAATGGCTGGGCCTTGCCGAGTACCTCGCCGCCCCGTTCGACCCGGCCATCCATGATCCGGCCGAGCGTCCCTGGGCCGCCCGGCGCCATGCCCAGGGCCATGACACGCCGTGGATCGACCGCTTCGAGCGCGTCTATTTCGAGATCGGCAACGAGATCTGGAACCAGAGCTTCCGGCCCTGGAGCGCCAAGGAGCTCCGCGATCACGCCCGCGATCGGAACGTCGGCGGGGGCGAGATGCACGGTCATCTGAACGAATACGTCCTCGGCGTGCTCGCGACCTCGCCCTGGTGGGACCGGCTCGCGCCGAAGCTGGTGCCGGTCATCGGTGGTCGGACGCTCGGGCCTTATGGCCATGATGCGTTGGCCGCGAGCCCCAGCACGGCCTTCCACCTGCAGGGCGCGTATATCATGGGCTATGACGACCGCGAGCACAGCGTGCCCACGCCGACGCCGGTCTATTACTCCCGCCTGCTGATGCGGGTGCTGAACGGCGCGCAGTATTTCGCCCGCGATCATCTGGCTCGCGCGAGAGAGACCGCGGCCGCTCGCGGCGCGCCGGTGCGTCTCGGCACCTACGAAGCCGGCCCGGGCTACATGCTGCGGGGCGAGGGCGGGCGTCGGCTGAGCGATGACGAGTGGCGCGACCAGGAAGTGGTGATGAAGAGCGCCGCCGCCGGCATCGCGACGCTCGACAGCTTCATGGCCTTCGCGTCCCTCGGCTACGAGCTGCAGAACTATTTCACCTATGGCGAGGGGCGGCGCTGGACCTCGCATTACCGCTGGCACGACGGCGGCCATCCGGTGCCGGCCTGGGCGCTATTGAGCTGGGCCAACCGTCATGCGACCGGCCGCTTCCTGCCGGCCTCGGTCGTCAGCGGGCCGACGATCGACCTGCCGCGTGACGATCTCTACAAGCCGGCTGTCACCGGTGGGTCGCTGATCGGCGCCTATGCCACGCGCGAGGGCGGTCGGGTGACGCTGATGCTGATCTCGCGGCGCATGCCGGGCTATCCCGACGCAGGCGACGACGGGCGCACCGCCGTCACCGTTACGCTGCCCTTCGACGGTGCCGATCGGCTGACGATCCACCGCATGACCGGCGGCCCGACCGACACCAACCAGGGTGCCCACCGGGTGGCGATACTGCCCGAGGCGGCACCGGTACCCGCCACCATGCCGATGCTCGAGACGGTGCTGGAGCCCGGCAGCGTGCAGTTCTACGTGTTCGAGGGCGTGGACTGAGGGACCGGGCCCGGCCAGGCGATGACCCGGCCCGTGATCTCGCCGCCGACCCGTCCCGTCAGCCCACGCGAGACGTCGGTCGCCAGGCGGCCCGCGGCGGGTTTCGGCGGCGCCGGCTGCGGTGCCAGCCCCTCCAGCACGCGCAGCGGCACCCGGGCACGTTCGCGCAGGCCCGACTGCCGCGTGATGTAGACCTGCTTGCGCGCCTCGACCAGCGTCACCCCGGCTAGGCGCTGCAGGTCCAGCCGCCGGCCGATCCGCTCGAAGGTCGGTCCCATCGACATCCAGAACGCAGCATGGCTCGGCGGCATGTAGAGCGCGCCGGTATGGCGCTCGGCGGCGAAGCGCTCGGCCTCCAGCGTGCGCTCCAACTGCGTCGTGGTATAGGGGCGGCCGAGGCCGAAGGGCGTGCCCTCGCGCCGGGCCCAGACGCCGGTGCGGTTCGGCACCACGAAGACCGCGCTGCCGCCGGGCGCCAGCACGCGCCAGATCTCGGCCAGCAGCGCCGCCGGCCGCTCGCAGGTCTCCAGCCCGTGCAGCACCACCAGCAGGTCGACGAAATCGGCGGGCAGGGGCCACAGCGTCTCCTCGACCAGGATCGCGTGGTTCGCGCTCGCGTCCGGCCAGGGCACCACGCCCTGCTGGCCCGGCATGAGGCAGAGCGTGCGCGTCGCCTCGGGCAAATAGGGTGTCAGCACCGGTGCCGCGAAGCCGTAGCCCGCGACCGTCAGCCCGCGCGTGTCGGTCCAGAGCGTGCGCAGCCGCTCGGAAAGCACCCGGCGCACCAGCGCGCCCAGCCGCGTGCTGTCGTAGAAGCGGCGAAGCTCGACCACGTCGAGATGCATCGCGTTCCTCCTGCGTGCCCGCTACGGTGAGCGCCCGACCGTTTGATGCGCGCGCCAGAAACCTCGCCCCGCCATCCCGCCAGCGCAAGGAGAGAGCCATGCCCGTCGAGATCGTCACCGTCCCGTGTCTGCGCGACAACTATGCCTATCTCCTGCGCGACGAGGCCAGCGGAAAGGTGGCACTGGTCGACGCGCCCGAGGCGGCGCCGATCGCCGATGCGCTGGCAGCGCGGGGTTGGACGCTCTCCCAGATCTGGATCACCCATCACCATGCCGACCATATCGACGGGGTCGCGGCCCTGCGCGCGGGGGCCGAGGTGATCGGCAACACGGCCGACCGCGCCCGCCTGCCGGCGTTGGATCGCGAGGTGTCGGATGGCGAGACCGTCAGCCTCGGCCAGACCACGGCGCGGGTGATCGACGTCTCGGGCCACACCATCGGCCATATCGCCTTCGTGCTGGACGACGACCACGCGGCCTTTACCGCCGACAGCCTGATGGCGCTCGGCTGCGGGCGCGTGGTGGAGGGCACGATGGAGATGATGTGGGCGAGCCTCTCCAAGCTGGCCGCGCTGCCCGACGAGACGGCGCTCTATTCCGGGCACAACTACGGCGTGGCGAACGCCAAGTTCGCGCTGTCGATCGAGCCCGGCAACGCGGCGCTCAAGTCCCGCCTCGCCGCCATCGAGACCGCCAATGCCGAGGGTCGCCCCATCGTCCCCGCCACGCTGGCCGAGGAGAAGGCGACGAACCCCTTCCTGCGCGCCGCCGAGCCGTCGGTAAAGGCCGCCGTCACCATGCCCGACGCGCCGGACGGCGAGGTGTTCGCCGAGGTCAGGCGCCGCAAGGACCGGTTCTGAGCGGCAGGGGGCAGGGGATGGCGCTGGGCCCACCGCCCGACCCGCGGGACAGAAAGGCGCTTCAGGCGTGGCTGGAACAGTGCCCGCGAGAGGCTGTTCTAGCTTTGGTGGCGCGTGCCAGCCTACGCGTTCTGCCGCTAGTCGGCGCCGACGGCGCCGGCGGCCGCGAAGAGAGCCGGCAAGAGCTCGTTCTTCCGGTTTTTCGAGCCATCTCTCTGCCCTTGTTAGCGTCGTATGGGAGAAGCCAAGGTCGAGCTGAGAAACTATACACCGCCGCCAATGCCGCCTATGCAGCCGCCCGGGCGCACGCCGCAACCTACGCCGCTCACGCACCCGCCCAAGCCGCTAGGGTAGTCCGCGCCACTCGACGCTTAGCCCACGTCTACGCGGCCGACGCTGTCACCTACGCCGCCCGCGCGCACCCCGCCGCGCACGTCGCGATCAAAAGGGACCTCACTATGGTTCCTGACGAACAGGGCTTTGTTGGAGAGCCGCTATGGTCATACGATGACGAGCCAAGTGCCATCGGGACCGCTTGGATGGAGCTGGCCGGAGATCTCCTTGCAGCCGACGAGGACGAGTGGTTCGTCTGGACCGAGTGGTACGAGGCGCGCCTGCGCGGCGACCCGCCCGACATCGTCCTGGAAGAACGCCGCGCGCTCGACCTGACCGAGGACGACTGGGACCAGGGCCCCGCCCACGTCAACGCCCTCATCGCCAAGATGATCGAGGAGCGACGGGCCGAGCTTCGGATGACTGCTGGTCCGAAGGGCTCGATCGATGGCCTCCTCGACGGAGCGGCGCTCAGGCTCTCGATCGCCGACTGGAGCCTGGACCACATCCAC
Organism: Pseudomonadota bacterium; assembly: GCA_039199465.1. GTDB lineage: Bacteria > Pseudomonadota > Alphaproteobacteria > Rhodobacterales > Rhodobacteraceae > Thermohalobaculum. The sequence continues at coordinate 6,387 of JBCCSW010000062.1, read as the reverse complement.
AATTTCATGGTGCTGGTGCCTTTCCCGGGTGATGTGCGGGACGATCTCGACGACGCGGTCGCAGCGTCACTGGCAGAGCAGTTGGCGAGCCTTGCAAAGGCATTAGGCGAATTGGCCGAGGACATTGAGGACGAGCAGCACAACGCCCGTTGGGCGGCGCGCCTGATAAAGGACCTGAACCGCGCCGCGGCAGAGGCGGACGAGAGCAAGAAGCCCGTCATTCCGGGCGAGATCGTGCGTTATGGCCGCAATCTGGAACAGAATCGGCTCGATCCGGTGGTGAATGGCGCTCTGCCGCGCGTGCTGTTTCAGCGTCTGGAAGGCGTCGTGGAGCAGCACAACGCCATTGCCCGGCTGTTTCTGACCGGCGCGCTTGCACGTTTCGAACCGCTGAACACCACACCCATCCCCGCCGACATCCCCGCCGATCAGGTCTGCGATTGGGTAATTGGCGCCATCGATATGGTCGTCGACGAGGACTGGGCGAACACGCCGCAGCCTGGGCCGCACGAGAAGACCGCCCTGCGCGACATGCGTCGCTCACTTCGTGATCTGCAAAAAGAACTCAACGAAGAACGTGACGCAACCGCCGATCCCCGCCGCGTCGAAGAACTCAACGCTGCAATCAGACGCGAGGGCGCGATCAGCGCGGCGACTGTGCTGCGCTTCGCGATCAAGTCTGGTCGCGCCGCGAAGGAGGGTGTCGCCGTCGCGGCCGACCTACAAACGCTATGGCCAAGGCGCGTTACCGAAGCGGTGGACGCCCTCTGGAAGTTGATCGGCAACGTACAGTGACGACGCTCCGTCCACGCCGGCTCCCCGACTGATGCTCTGGGCGCTGCTGACCGTCGCCGCCTCCGCGTTGCAGACCGCGCGGAATGCCCTGCAGCGGGGGCTGACGGCGGAGGTCGGCACGCTTGGGGCCACGCATGCGCGGTTTCTCTATGGGTTGCCGTTTGCCGCGCTTGTGGTCGTCGGCCTCTGGGCGGCAGGGCAGCCGTTGCAGGCGCCGGGCGGGGCGATGCTGGGTTGGGCGGCGCTGGGGGGGCTCGCGCAGATCGGGGCCACGGCCCTGCTGCTCGCGGCCATGCAGTCGAGCGCCTTCATGCTCGCCGTCGCCTACACCAAAAGCGAGCCGGTGCTGGTGCTGGTCGCCGCCGGTTTGGTGGTGGGCGAGACGCCGACGCCGGGCCAGTCGCTCGCCATCGTCGCGGCCACCGCGGGCGTCCTGCTGATGGCCTGGCCGGCCGGGGCCGCGCGCGCCACGCGGTGGTGGCGCCCGGTGGTCTTCGGTATCGGCTCGGGCGCGCTGTTCGCCGTCTCGGCCGTGGCGTTTCGCGAGGCGGTCCTGTCGCTCGACCGGGTGGGGTTCCTGACCGCCGCGACCACGACGCTCGCCATCGTGCTGGCGATCCAGACCGCGGTGCTGTCGGCCTGGCTGGCGGTGCGCGAGCCCGGCACGCTGCATCGCCTGATCGCCCGGCCGGGCGCGGCACTGCCCGCGGGGGCCACCGGCGCCGCTGCCTCGGCCTGCTGGTTCATGGCCTTCGCGCTGGCCTCGGCACCACTGGTGCGCACGCTCGCGCTGGTCGAGATCGTGTTCTCGCACCTCGTCACACAGCGCGTCTTCGCCGAGACGATCAGCCCGCGCGAGGGCGCGGGTGCCGCCCTGCTGGTGCTGGGCATCGCCGGGCTGTTCCTGGGCGGCTGAGGGCAGGCGCGGCGCGACGGGCACTCACGGCCCCGAGCCCTCCAACGCCCGGTCGCCTCAGGAGGCGTTGGCCGCCCGGTTCTCGTTCGGCAGGCTGCCCTCGCTGCTGCGCGCGATCGGCAGGCTGAGCGAGAGGGTGAAGACCGAGCCCTCGCCCGGCCGGGACACGAGCGTGACGCTGCCGCCCATCGCCATGATCACCCCGCGCGTGATGGCGAGGCCGAGGCCCACGCCGCCGCGCCGGCTGCCGTCCTCGCGCACCTGGTAGAACTGCTCGAAGATGCGCTCGTGCTGTTCGCCGGGGATGCCGATGCCGGTGTCGGCGACGTCCAGCCGGGCATCCAAGGCGCCGGCGCCTGCGCGCACCGCCAGGGTCACGGTGACCCCGCCGCGGTCGGTGTAGCGGATCGCGTTGGTGACGAGGTTGGTCAGACACTGCGCGAGGCGCTGGCGGTCGCCCATGACCTCGGGCAACAGGGCGTCGGTGCCCTCGATCTGCAGCGACAGGCCCTTTTCGGTGGCCTGCGGGCGCAGCATGGTGCAGGTCTCCTCGACCATGCGGCCCAGCATGAAGCGTTCCGAGACGAGCGGCAGGGTGCCGGCCTCCAGCTGGGCCAGCGACTGCGTGTCCTCGATCATCCGCAGCAGGAACTCGCCCGACTGGTGGATCACCTCGACGAATTTCAGCTGCCCGGGTTCCAAGCCGGTCTGCTTCAGCAGCGCCGCCATGCCGAGAATACCGTTCAGGGGCGCACGCAACTCGTGGTTCATCTGCGCGATCGAGGCGGCGCGGCGGCGTCGCGTGTCCTCGACCGCCTCGCGCTCTGCGGCCAGGCCGCGCCAGACCTCGCGTACCTCGGTCACGTCGGTCAGGCGCACGACGGCACGCCCCTCGCCGAGCGGCGTGCGCGTCATGTCGACGACGCGGCCGTCCGGGAAGCTCTGGATCAGACAGCTGGAGCTCGTGTCGCTCAGGATGCGGGTGCGCCGCTGCGCCTCGACGGCGCGACGCGTACCCGACAGATGGTCGAGATCGGTGAAGGCGGCGGCCAGTGCGCGGGTCGTGTCGCCAGGGCGGATGCTGCCGGGGCGCGCACCCATCAGGGCGATGAAGCGAGGGTTGAACGCCAGCAGCCGCCCCTTGCCCTCGACGATGCAGATGCCGTCCTCAAGATTGTCGAGCATCGTCATCAGGTCGCCGGACAGGCTGTCGCGCTCGGCATCGGCGGCAAAGCGTTCGGTCACGTCCTGATGAACGGCCAGGATATCGCCGTCGGGCAGCGGCTCGACGATGACGTCGACGATGCGCCCATCGGCGAGGTGGCGCCGCTCGCGCATCGGCGCGCCGCCGGTCCATTCCGCGATCATCGCCTCGACCGCATCGGGCCCGCTGTCGCTGGCGGCGTCGAGGCCCCCTGTCGCAGCCATCGCCGAGAGCAGGCTGTCCAATGTGTTGCCGGGTCGCAGCAGCGACATCTCAAGCCCGAACATGTCCGCAAGGAGCGCATTGGCCGCGCGCAGTCTGAGATCACGCCCAACAAGCATCACACCGTCGGGCAACGCATCCACCACCATGGCGAGATCGCCTTTTCCAGCTACGCCGCCGGTCTCTCGCATCGCCATTTACTCTACCTCACCGATACATTTCCGGGCTTTTCGCCTCTAAGGCGATGGAATCACCCCGGGCGTGAGCAGCGCAATTGAAAAATGCCTGTAAACCGCCGTTTTTCAGCCATTTGCGGCTTCACAGGGTCTTGATATTTGCAACTTATCGTAAATCTGACACGCGCGACACGTGTGGCGCATGCGAAAGATGCGGCATCCGTACCAATCGGCCGCGCGCGCTGACTTGGCACATCTCAGGCAGGGCTCGCGTCGCCTGCCCATGTGTCATTTGAGGACAAGTGTCCGGTAGCAGGGCAGTCGGACGATTGGACTAGCGGTGCCCGGGCCCTGCGGCCGCCTTCGCGACCGTCGATGCGGTCGGCTGCGGCGCGCGTCCGAGAATCTTGCCGATCGTGCCGATCGCCAAAGCGGGGTCGAACGGCTTGGTCATGATCGCCTGCAACGGCAGGCGGTGCAGCCGATCCTGCAGGGCGTCACGCGTGTCCGCCGTCAGCACCACGAGGTGGACGTCGCGGGCGGGCTTCGGCAGCGCCCGGATGCGCTTGACCGTCTCGAACCCGTCCATGTCGGGCATGTGCAGGTCCAGCAAGACGAGGTCGACCGGGGCGTCGCGGAGGCTGGCGAGGGCGGCCTTGCCGCTTGCCGCCTCGACAATCTGGGCGCCTGCGGGTTCCAGCAAGAGACGGGCGACATAGCGGTTGGTGGCGACGTCATCCACCACCATCACCCTGACGCCCGAGAGATCGGGCATGGCACCGTCGTCGGAGGCCGGGGCCGTCTCGGTCAGCAGGCGCTTCGGCACACGCCGCAGCGGGAACCGCATGGTGAAGGCGGCGCCGTCGCCCGGCCAGTTCTCGACATCGACATCGCCCCCCATCAGGCGCATCAGCCGACGCGTGATCGCAAGCCCGAGACCCGTCCCGCCCGTGCCGCGACTGCGGCCGTCGATGCCCTGCACGAAGGGCTCGAACAGCCCGTCCATGACGGCGGGGTCGATGCCCGGACCCTCGTCGCGCACCGTGAGACACAGCATCGGATGGCGATAGCCCGGCGTCTCCTGCAGGGCGAGGCGGAGGCGGATCGCACCGCGCTGGCTGAATTTCACCGCATTCGAGATCAGGTTGCCGAGGCATTGGCGCAGCCTGACCGCGTCGGCCATCACGCTGTCCGGGATGTCGGGCGCGACGTCGATCTCAAGGGTTAGGCCGCGCCCCTCAGCCTCGGTCCGCCAGAGTTGCGCGACGCCGCCGACCAGGGCGCGCAAATCGGTGGGCTCGGTATGGATCTCCAGCTTGCCGGCCTCGATCTTCGAGAGGTCGAGGATCTCGTCCAGCAGCGACATCAATTGCTGACCGCTCTCGCGCAGCACGCCCAGGCTTTCGGCGTCGCGCGGCCGCGCCTCCTGCTCGGAGAGCGCGTGCGTGATCCCGAGGATCGCGTTCATCGGCGTCCGGATCTCGTGGCTCATCGCCGCCAGGAAATCGGCCTTCGCCGCGCTCGCGCGCTCCGCCGCGTCGCGGGCCTTGCGGAGCGCGCGGGTCCGCTCGTCGACGCGCCGTTCCAGCGTGTCCAGCAGCGCTTGCAGCGCCTCTTCGTGGCGCCGGCGTTCCATCTTCAGCGAGTCGAAGGCATCGCCGAGCGCCTTGATCTCATCGCCCTGCGTGGTGCTGCCCTCGGTCAGGGCACCGCCCTGGCGCCGCCAGGTGTCGATCTCGGTGCGGAGGCGCGCGACGGGATCGCGCACGACGCGGTTCAAAACCGCGATCAGCGCCACCCAGCTTGCGAGCGTCGCGACAATCGCACCGATCATCGAGGTTGCGAGGTTCTGCACCAGCGTGGTCAGCGCGCCGCGATAGCTGACGCCGATCTCGATGGCGCCCAGCGTGATGATCGTGCCGTCCTCGACCATGCGCACCGGGCGCCGCTCGATCCGACCATAGCGGGGCGGCGTGCCCAGCGTGAGCATGGCCTGACCGTCCGCGTCCTGCAGGCGGGCATAGGCGATGTCGGGATCGGCCATGATCCCGGCGGCCATTAGACCGATATGGCGCGTGTCGTCATGCGCCATCGGCATCGCCAAGACGATGGACTGGTTGCTGATCACATGGGCCAGCTTGTCGTGCAGCTCGGCCTGGTCCCCGCGGAAGCCAAACCATGCCGACACCGCGATCGAGGTCAGGAACACGCCCGCCACGAGGGGCGCGAGGCGCAGAAAGACCTTGAGATGCAGCGGCGCGCCGCGGCGCTTCTCACCCGTCGTCGAGGGGAAGGACGCCACCGTGCCCGTTGCGATCTCGCGCATGATGTTCGTGGCGTCGCTCACTCGGCCCCTTCGCGCTGCGTCGTGCCTACTCGTCTCGTAGTCTGTGCCAGATCCCGTCGGCAATCGAGATATTATCGGCCTGATCGGCGCGCCATACGTTTCTCGTTCCCTCATCCAGAAAGAGAAAGAGGCGCCCGTCAATGATCTCGAAGGCGAGAGGGTCGACTTTCAACTTCTGGCCCATGCGGATGCCGTAGGCGCAGAAGCCCTGATAGGCGGGGCGATAGCGCTCCGGTGCCATCAGGAAGCGCGTCCGATTGGCTCTGTTGGCAAAGCGATAGACCTGATCGCCCACCGTGGTCTGGAGCGACGCTTGGCCGGCTGCGACGATGCCATCGTGATAGGCGACCGGGTCGAAACCGCCGAGCGCGACGCCCGGCACGCCGTGGCCGCCGATATGGGCCGTCGCCCGGCTGAACAGGGTCGCACCCACGGTCGCGATGAAGGCCCGTCTCAACATGCCGCATCTCCCACAGAACAACGCCGCAACCAGCGCCACGTGACGATGCCGAAACCGCGCTCTCGCCATCGGAGCGATCAGTAGTCGAGGAATACGGACAAAGATGAGCCGCAGGATGGCGGAAGCCTGCCCGAGCACGCCCGCGTGGCTTCCCAAGCGGTGCGGCGCTCGCTATAGGCGCGGTCGGCTGCCCATGCTCCCCGGGCGGTCGGACCGTCGCAAGCAGCGCTGGACATCGGGCATGGCTAAGATCAACGGCAACGAAAT
>JBCCSW010000061.1:0-14344 GCA_039199465.1 Pseudomonadota bacterium | reverse complement strand
GACCGGCACGCTCGGCGCCCAGAGACCGGCCGCCTTCACCGTCGCGCGCAGTCCCGTCAGCGCCGGTTCGGGGATATTGCCGTGATCGGCGAAATGCGCCGGATCATCCTCCAGCGGCAGGATCTCGTCGGCGACGAAGGCCGCGACGCGCGCGCGGTACGCCTCGGCAGCCGGGTCGAGGGTCAGATCCATGGAAGTCTCCACGCGTGACGGCGGCGCCGCACCGGGCGGCCTTCTCGGAACGCGCGCCTCGGCCGTGGTGCACCGCGTGCCCCGCTCTTGTATCGTCTCGACGGGGTAAGGGAAGGTCACGAACCATGCGTGCGCTACGATGGCTCATGCGGCTGGCATGCTGGTCGCTCGTCGCCGCAGCGGTGGCGGGTGCAGCGCTGTGGCTTGTGGTCCTTGAGGACGGGCCAGCCGTCGCCCGCCTGCCCGAGGCGACACCGGCGGTGGCGGATGATGCGCGCTCCTTCGTGCGCTCGGTCCGCGCGCTCGACAAAGATACCGCCGCGCTGCCGGTGCTGCGGGTCGAGATCGAGCGCCTGCAATCGGTGATGGACTTCGGGGCGCGGCTCTACCCTGGGGCACGGGGCACCATCGCCTCGGAACTCGGCGTCGTGACGATCCGCGGTTCGCTGCCGCTGCCGGTCCTGCCGGCGCGATCCTGGCTCAATGCCGAGGCCGTGGTCGCGCCCTATGAAGGTCGGCCGACTTTCGCCGCCCTGACGGTCGGCGGGATCTCGCTGCCGCCCGCGCTCACGACCGATCTTCTGGAGATCGCGGCCAATATCGTGATGGGCGACCAGCTCGGCACCAAAGTGCGCGATGCCGTGCCGCTGATGCAGCTCGACGGTGAGATGATGGCCGTCGGCATCCTGTCGACACCCGGCATGCGCTCGAGCTTCACGCGCAGCACCTTCTCCGCCCTGCGCTCGGCCGAGATGCCGACGCCGGAGCGGATCCGCTACCACTACCTGGCGCTGCGACGCGACATGGATGCCGGGCTGCTGCCGGGCGAGGGCAGCTTCCTTCCCTACCTGGATTGGGCGATCCGACGGGCCGGCGGCCATCGCGAGAGCGGCGTAGCGCCGAATACCGAGCTGACGGCCGTCCTCTTCGCCCTGACCCAGACCTGCGGCGCCGCCCGCTTCGGCCTGGTCGTCGGCCGCATGGTCGACGGCATCGTCGATACCGAGCGGGACCGATGGGCGGTCGACTGCGAGGGCGTCACCCTGCGCGGCGCGATCGACAAGCGGCGCCATTTCCTGACCGCAGCCACGCTCTATGCCGCCAGCACGATGCGCGTGTCCTTCGCTATCGGCGAATTCAAGGAACTGGTCGACAGCCTGAAGCGCCGCGGCCGCTTCGACTTCACCGATATCGCAGCCAATGCCTCGGGCATCCGCTTCGCCAAGACGCTGCTGGAGGTCGGGCCCGGCGCCTGGCCGGGCTTTCGCGCACGCCTGGTCGACGAGGATGCCGTCCTGGTCTCGTTCGACGGCGTGCCGGGCGAAATCTCGTGGGCCGACTTCGAGACCCGTTTCGACAGCGTCGATAGCATGGCCTATCGCACGATGATCACGACGATTGAACGGCGGATCGACCGCCTCGGTTTCCATGACGGACAGCCGCCATGGGACGGCAGCACGCTGAACCTGCCGCTTTGAGACGTTGGTTCAAAGCGCGCTGCAGAGATGGCCGCCGTCCACCGGCAGCGTGACCCCGGTGATGTAGGCGCCGGCATCCGACAGCAGCAGGATCACCGCGCCGTCCAGATCCTCGGGCCGGCCGAAGCGGCGCAGCGGGATCGCGCGCTTCAGCGCGTCGCCCGCCTCGCTTTCCAGAAAATCGCGGTTGATGTCGGTCGGAATGTAGCCAGGCGCTATGGCGTTCACCCGGATGTCGTGCCGCGCCCATTCCAGCGCCAGCACCTTCGTCAGATGGACGAGGCCCGCCTTGGCGGCCGCATAGGCTGCGACGCCGTTGCCAGCGCGCAGGCCGAGGATCGAGGCCGTTGACAGGATCGCGCCACCCTGACCATCCGCCATCAGGCGCGCGGCACGTTGCGCCACGGTGAAGGCACCGGTCAGATTGGTGTCGATGACACGGCCCCAGTCCTCGGCTCGCATCTCCAGCGCCCGACCGCCCCAGGCGATGCCGGCATTGTTCACAACGGCATCGAGCGATCCGAATCGGTCAGCAACCCTGTCAAACACACGGTCAACGGCTTCCGGATCTGTAACATCCATGATTTCGGCGTGAGCGCGCCCCTCGCGCACCGATGGCAACGCCTTCAGCGAATCACCGCGGCGGGCCGTGACGACGATCTTCGCTCCGCAACGGTCAAGAAGATCGGCGATATGCGCGCCTAAACCACTGGAAGCACCCGAAATTAGTACCTTTCGCCCGTGCAGGGTTGCGGCAGTGTAAATTGAATGAGACATTTTGAGTGTCATCCTAAGCTTACAGTCATGGAAATGTTTCAGAGAATGCGACTTCGCACTACCGCGATCACGTTTCTCGTTCAGGCTTGCGCAATGCGACGTCACGCCAGGAGTTTCCGTGCTATGGAAAGAGTGTCCAAAAGGCGATATCCGCCAGGAGTGCGAACATGGCCGACCTAGAACAGGCTGAAATTTCCGCGATGACCGATGCGGTCAGACAGATCGGCGACAGCTGGACGCTGTTGATCGTCTGGGCAGCGCTTCGCGGCATCACCCGTTTCGATACGTTCCAACGTCGTCTCGGCGTGGCCCGGAACATTCTGTCGAACAGGCTTGCCCGTCTCGTCGATGAGGGGATCCTTGAGAAGCGTCCCGTGCACAGTGGTGCGCGCCGTCTTGAGTATCGCATCACGGCAAAGGGCGAGGCCCTGCGTCCTGTACTCGACTGGATCGAGGATTGGGGCGGCAAGAACCGCCGCACGCTGCACCATCAGCGCTGACACCCGCCGCAGCCGACCGGCTGCGCGGCACTGTGGCAGCGACGACCAGACCGAGCACCACGCGACGCATGCGTCGCGAGAGGAATAGTTTGGTCCGATCTCAGCGATAGCGGTCGAGTACCGTAGCCGCCGTCTCCAGCGAGACTGCAGCTTGGCTCATGTACCGACCGGCCGCCTGGCAGGCCTCCACCGTCTCGACGAAGTACTCGGCGCACCGTATGGCTTGGCGCAAGCGTTGGGCGATGTCGTCGACATCCTTCTTATAGGCCGAGAACCTGCCCTCGCGCTGCAATTCCGAGATCACCGCGAGCACGTCGCGGCATTCCACGTCCTGTCCCTCCCGCGCTAGGATCAACGCATCGTCGGCCGCGGACGCGCTTGCCGGGGCGAGACAGAGCTTCCAGATGATGTCGAGTTGCACGGTGGGGAACAGACCGATCATCGTCCGATGGCGCGGCGCCAGCGCGAGATAGCCGCGGGCCACGTCGTCGGGTCTCCAGAAGGCATAGCTCCGCAGGAAACCGAGCGGGGCGAAGCGGACCGTGGCCGGCCCTGGCGGGGCGACATAGCCCTCGGGCACGGCCGGCAGGTCGACATCGCTGCGCGCAAAGAACAGCACTTCCGAGCGGTCGGTCATCAGCGCCCCGCCCGGAGCCACCGGGATGAGGGTGACGATGGCACCGAAGGGCAACGGATCGATGCGCAGGCTGTTGGCCGCACCACCACGCTGCAGCGTGCCGGAAAGACCGCCATCGACCTCGCGCGCCGCGAAGGGCAGCGACGCCCCGGCCTGTGTCGAGAGCACGCCCTCAACGACGCCCTCGCCGTCCGCTCGGCCGATCCTGAGCCGCGCGCCCTCAGCCTCGTCAAGGCCGGCGAGCGCGCTGCCCTCCAGCCCGGTCCGTGCCGGCGCCTGGAACGGCATCGCCACGATGATCAGCAACAGCGCTGCCATCAGGGAGCGGACGACTTGCAACGGGTAACGGCGCGGCGTCATGCAGGCGGTATAGTCGCGACGCCCCGCCCCCCACAAGCACCCGGGGCACGGTGCGGACGATGACGGCTGCGAGAGGGACACGGCGATGATCGACTGGGACAAGTTGAGGGTGTTCCACGCCGTCGCCGACGCGGGCAGCCTGACCCATGCCGGCGATCAACTGCACTTGAGCCAATCGGCAATCAGCCGCCAGATCCGGGGCCTGGAACTGCAGCTTCAGGCCACCCTGTTCCACCGCCATGCCCGCGGCCTGCTGCTGACCGAGCAGGGGGAGATCCTGTACGAGACCACGAAGACGATCGCCAAGGGTCTGACCTCGGCCGCGGCGCGCATCCGCGATGCGAAGGATGCGGTGTTCGGCGATCTGCGCGTCACCACCAGCGCAGGCTTCGGCACGCTCTGGCTGGCACCACGGCTTTCGCGCCTGATGGACGCGCATCCAAGCCTCAAGGTCGAACTGATCCTGACCGAGGCGGTGCTCGACCTGCCGATGCGCGAGGCCGACGTCGCGATCCGGCTCTCCTCGCCCAACCAGGCCGAACTGATCCGCCGCCCCCTGATGAACGCCGCGATGCGCCTCTACGCCACCGAGGAGTACTTGGCCGAACGGGGGGTGCCGACCTCGCCCGCAGACCTCAAGGGCCATCGCATCGTCGCCTTCAGTGCCGACACCCCGCAACCGCGGCCGGCGGCCGACTTCATCGATGCATTGGGCCTGACAGGCCGGATCGACTTGCGGATGAACAGCTATCTCGGCGTTCTGAAGGCGGCTCTGAACCACCTCGGCATCGCGCCCCTGCCCGACTACATCACCCGCGACAACCCGGAGCTTGTGACAGTGCTGCCCGAGCAGCGAAGCGATCCGATCACCGTGTGGTTCGTCTATCCCGAGGAACTCCGCCATTCGCAGCGCGTCCTCGCTTTCCGGGATTTCATGCTATCCGAGGTCGAGACGATCTCACGGGATGGAAAACAGCCAAGTCATGCGCGATCGTCATGACAGATTTGCAGTTCTGCAGACTTTGGTAGTCTTGCCGCACCGCCGAACTGCTCTTAGTTGGTTTGGCGAGCAAGAGATTGCTCAGGTTGTGATACCTCCCTGTTGACTCGGCCGGGCCCCGTGCCCGGCTTTTTTTCGGTCCGGGATCATCGCCGCAGCCGACGACATCTTCGCCGACGCACCAACGACACCGCCACCGCGCACCCCGCGGTCATGACCTGCGGCTCACTCAGCTGTGAGTGTCATTTCTCCGCATGCTCGCGCCTAAAGCTGGTATTCAGCCGCGCCCGGCCACATCTTCGGGCTCGACGAAGGGGAGGATACCAATGAAGCGCCTGAACCGGCCGCGCTGGCAAAGCGCCGAGCGTGACGCGACGCCCGAGCATGTCTTCTGGAACCGGCGCGCGATCTTGGCGGCGGGCGGCGGCATCGCGGCGGTGGCAACCCTAGCGGCGCTCTCGACCGGATCGAACCCCAACACCGCGCTCGCCGCGCCGACCGAGGACGAGATCGCCGCCCGAACCAGCGGCATGCCGGCACCCGACACACCGTTCGACCCGCGACCCGCGCTGAACCCGGCCTTCGCCGATGCCGGCCGCCCGGTGACCGAGGCCGAGGTCGCCTCGACCTACAACAACTTCTACGAATTCGGCAGCCACAAGCAGATCTACGAGGCCGCTCAGGCGCTCGACACCGATGGCTGGACCGTGCGCATCGACGGCATGGTCGAGGAGGAGATGCAGATCGGCGCCGAGGACCTGCTGGCCCAGATGCCGATGGAGGAGCGGATCATCCGCCACCGCTGCGTCGAGGCCTGGGCCATGGTCGTGCCCTGGACCGGCTTCCAGATGTCGGCGCTGATCGACAAGGCCAAGCCGCTGTCGAGCGCGAAATACGTCCGCTACGAGAGCTTCCTCGACCAGGGCATCGCCCGCGGTCAGCGCCAGCACTGGTACCCTTGGCCCTATGTCGAGGGTCTGACCATGGCCGAGGCGATGAACCCGCTGACCTTCATGGTGATGGGTGCCTACGGCAAGGTCTTGCCCGAGCAATTCGGCGCCCCGGTCCGCCTGCACGTGCCGTGGAAATACGGCTTCAAGTCGAACAAATCGATCACCCGGATCACTTTCACCGACGAGCGTCCAGTATCGTTCTGGGAAGAACTGCAGGCCAGCGAATACGGCTTCTGGGCCAACGTGAACCCCGAGGTCGCGCATCCGCGCTGGTCTCAGGCGACCGAGCGGATGCTCGGCACCGACGAGCGCGTGCCAACGCTCCTTTGGAACGGCTATGGCGAGGAGGTCGCGAGCCTCTACCCCGAAAGCCTGATCCAGGAAGCCGGCATTCGCTTCTGGCGCTGAACTCGGCGCCGCCCGGCGTCTGCGCACCACGCTTGACCCGCGCGGCGCCGCGCGTGCGGCCCTAGCTGCCCTATGAGACGATCTCATCCTCGCCGTAGCCCTGCAGCGCCAGCAGGGCATCAAGGCCTGCATGGTGGATACGGGCGTCGGCCCTTGCGCCCAGGGCGGGTTTTGCCCTGAAGGCGACGCCCAGGCCCGCGGCGCAGACCATGGCGAGGTCATTGGCGCCGTCGCCGACGGCCAGCGCATCGCCGGCGGTCAGGCCGCGGGCGTCCAGCGCCGCCGCCATCGCCTGCAGCTTCGCATCTCGGCCGAGGATCGGCATGCCGACGCGGCCGGTGAGACGGCCCTCCTCGACGATCAGCGTGTTGGCGCGGACCTCGGCGAAACCCGCCATGGCGCCAACGGGGCCGGCGAAGGCCGTGAAGCCGCCCGACACCAGCATGGTATGGCCGCCATGGGCCGCCATGGTGGCGACAAGCGCGCGCGCGCCCGGGTTCAGCGTGATCCGCTCGGCCAGCACGCGCTCGATCAGGCCGGCATCGGCATCGGCCAGCAGTGCCACGCGCGCCGCCAGCGAGGCCTCGAAATCCAGTGCGCCGGCCATCGCCTGCTCGGTCACCGCCGCGACCTCGGCGCCCACCCCGGCCATGGCGGCCAGTTCGTCGATGCACTCGACGGGGATGATCGTGCTGTCCATGTCGGCGATCAGCAGCCGCTTGCGCCGGCTGCGCACCGGCACGGTATTGACGTCGATGCCCGGAAGCAGTGATGGCCAATCGACCCAGTCATCGGCGTCTCGGCAGGGAGTGGCGATCTCCGCGGCCGTGGCGCCCAACCGGCGGACCGGATTGCCGGTGCAGTCGGCATACTCGACCGCTCTCCCAATGACCTCGTCGGACAGCGCCCCGCCGGACGGCGCCGTCAAAACCAGGACGAAGCCGCCCTCTGCATCGTCGCGGAACGCGTCAGCCACCTCCGATGCCGACGCGTCAACGCGATAGCGGCCGCCCGAGGGCATGCCCCCGTCTTCACGCGGCCCTGGGCTCACTCGCCGATGGCGACCTGGCGCGCGGGCGGCACGACGCTCGACAGGTTATCGGCCAGCAGGAAGGCCAGCTCCAACGACTGGTTGGCGTTCAGCCGCGGGTCACAGGCCGTGTGATAGCGGCTCGACAGCTGCTCGGGTGTGATCTCGTAGGCGCCGCCGGTGCACTCGGTCACGTCGACGCCGGTCATTTCGAAATGCACGCCGCCGGCATAGGTCCCCTCGGCCGCATGGACCGCGAAGAACTCCCGCACTTCCTGCAGCACCTTGTCGAAGGGCCGGGTCTTGTAGCCGCCGTTCGACTTGATCGTGTTGCCGTGCATAGGGTCGCAGGACCAGACGACCTTGCGGCCTTCGCGCTCGACCGCGCGGATCCAGCCCGGCAGGTGCTTGTCGACGCTGCCAGCACCCGTCCGGCAGATCAGCGTAAGCCGGCCGGCCTCGTTGGTCGGGTTCAGGATGTCGATCAGACGCAACAGCTCGCCCGGCTCCAGCGAAGGACCGCATTTCAGCCCGATCGGGTTGATGACGCCGCGGCAGAATTCGACATGGGCACCATCCGGCTGGCGCGTACGGTCGCCGATCCAGATCATGTGACCCGAGCCCGCGACATGGGTCCCGCTGGTGCTGTCGATGCGCGCCAACGCCTCTTCGTAGGGCAGCAGCAGGGCCTCGTGGCTCGTGTAGAACTCGACCTGGCGCAGCGTGTCGGCATTCTCGGGCGTGACGCCGCAGGCCTCCATGAAGCTGACCGCCTGGCTGATGCGCTCGGCCATCTCCTTGTAGTGCTCGGTCTGCGGGCCGCCCGACACGAAATCGAGGTTCCAGGCATGCACCCGGTGCAGATCGGCGAAGCCACCGGTCGCGAAGGCGCGCAGCAGGTTCAGCGTGGCGGCCGACTGCATATAGCCTTTGATCATCCGCTCCGGGTCGGGAATGCGGGCCTCGGGGGTGAAGTCGAAGCCGTTGATGATGTCGCCGCGGTAGGACGGCAGCTCGACGTCGCCCTTCACCTCGGTCGGCGCCGAGCGCGGCTTGGCGAACTGCCCAGCGATGCGGCCGACCTTCACCACCGGCACGCGCGCCGCAAAGGTCAGCACGACCGCCATCTGCAGCATCACCCGGAAGGTGTCGCGCACCGGATCTGCGCGGAAATCCGCAAAGCTCTCGGCGCAGTCGCCGCCCTGCAGCAGGAAAGCACGGCGATCGACCACCTCGGCCAGGCGCGCGCGCAGGCGCCGCGCTTCACCGGCGAAGACCAGGGGCGGATAGGTCGACAGCCGGCCCAGCACGTCCGACAAGGCGGCCGCATCGACATAGTCGGGCATCTGCAGCCCAGTGTGATCGCGCCAGCTGTCGGGTCTCCAGGCCTTGTTCATCGCCATCCTCGATCGTGCGGTATCGTGTTGCCAGAGCGCCCTCATACCCACATCACCGCGGTGTGGCCATCCCTTCCAAAAACCGCGGATGGGGTCTGGCGGCAGGGGCGCTGCCCCACCCCGTGACAGGTCGCGGGACAGGTCGTGTAACAGGTCGTGAGCGACGCTTGACCTGTCCGGCACCTTGGCCGCAGCGTCTGAGTGTGGAGAGCAACGTCGACCGGGCGCGCGGATCGGGCCCGGGGCCGGCGCAGCAGAAGGAACGCCGCCCATGGCCGGTATGTCAGGGGTCGCACGCGCGGAGCGCACCGCGTCCACCGAGACAAAGCCGAGCCACTACGTCTTCCTGCTGTCGCCAGCCTTCTCGATGATCGCCTTTGCGGCGGCGCTGGAGCCGCTGCGCCTCGCCAATCGGGTGTCGCGCCGCGATCTCTATGCCTGGAGCACGGTCTCGACCGACGGCGCCCCGGTCGACTGCTCGAACGGGGTCCGGGTCAGCGTCGACAGCGCCCTGCCCGAGCTGGCGCGCGGCGCCACCATCGTCGTCTGCGGCGGCGCCAAGCTCGAGGCCGCGGCCTCGCCCCGCGCGCTGACCTGGCTGCGGCGCGAGGCACGGCGCGGCATCCGGCTCGGCGCGCTTTGCACCGGGACCTATGTGCTGGCGCGCGCCGGGCTGATCGGCGAGCAGCGCTGCACGATCCACTGGGAGAACCTGGCCGCCTTCGCCGAGGATTTTCCCGATCTCTCGGTCGAAAATCTGCTCTATGTGATCGAGGATCGGTTGTTCACCTGCGCCGGCGGCAGCGCGGCCACCGACATGATGCTTCAGCTGATCGCGGGCCAGCACGGGCAGGACATCGCCTCGACGGTCGCCGACCAGCTGCTGCACATGCCGGTGCGCTCGGAGCACGACGAGCAGCGTCTGTCGGTGCCGGCACGCATCGGCGTGCGCCATCCCAAGCTGATCGAGATCATCCAGCGCATGGAACGCTCGACCGAGGAGCCGATCAGCCCCGCCGAGTTGGCTCGCGATGTCGGCATGTCGACGCGCCAGCTCGAGCGGCTGTTCCGACGCTACCTGAACCGCTCGCCCAAGCGCTATTACATGGAACTCAGGCTGGACAAGGCGCGCCACCTGCTGCTGCAGACCGACCTGACGGTGATCAACGTGGCGCTCGCCTGCGGCTTCACCTCGCCCTCGCATTTCTCGAAATGCTATCGGGCGCATTTCGGGCGGACACCCTATCGCGAGCGCGGCGCACCGCAGGGGGCGGCGGGTTTCGCGGAGAGCCTGCCCATCGGCCACGACATCGACGACGCGCTGGTGGGCGAGGACGACAGCCTGGAATAGGCCGCACCGTCCCTGTGCTTGGTTTTGGCGTCGGATTGAACCTGCGCTTGAGCTGCTGGGTGGACGCCACCAGCGCTGGTCGGGGCGGCGGGATTCGAACCCACGACCTTCGGTACCCAAAACCGACGCGCTACCAGGCTGCGCCACACCCCGACGCTGCAGCGGTAGCCGAGGGCGCGATCGATCACAAGCTGCGGCGATGCGGGGCCGGCCTCAGGCGGCGCATCAGTCGACGAAGGGCGCGCTCTCGGGGCAGCGGAAGCCCTCCGGCGCCTCGCGGAACGCCGGATGCAGCAGTTGCGTGCCCGTGTCGATACCATGCGCCGCCGCCTCGCCCCGGTTGAGCTCGAGCACCGCCCCGGCGATGCCGTCGCTTCGGACCGAGGCTTCGGAGAACGGCACGCCCTCGCCGACATTCAGCACCTGTCCGGCGGTGTCGATGAAGATGATGTCAAGCGGCAGGAAGGTGTTGCGCATCCAGAAATTCGCCTGCCGCGGCTGCTCGAAGACGAACAGCATGCCGGCATCGGCGTCCATCTGCTGGCGGAACATCAGGCCGCGGCGCTGTTCGTCGGGCGTCAAGGCCAGCTCGACGCGGTAGCGCTGCTCGGTGTCGGCGAAGACGGTCACGCTCTCGTTGCTGCAGGCATCGAGCCTGGCTACTGCATCCGCGACTGCCTCGACAGATGGCGCCTGCGCGGCACCCGCACCAGACGCTGCCAGGGCCACCGAGAGGATCATTCCGGATCCGACGGCGACAGCCCCGCCGATGGGGCGGGGTCGTGGGGGCGAGACTGCGGTCGCCCCCGTCGCCATCAACCGGGCTGCTGCGCCTGCTCGGCCTCTTCGGCGCCGGATTCCCAGAGCTTCAGCTCGGCCACCATCAGGCCGCGCGGGCCCTTGAAGGTGCGCACCGCCATGCCTTCGCCCGACGACAGGTCGGGGAAGCCGCACCGGCGCACGATCTCCATGTGGACGAACACGTCTTCCGAGATGCCGAAGACGTTCACGAAGCCGAAGCCCTTCTGCTTGTCGAACCACTTCACCCTCGCCGGCATCAGCGGGCCCAGTTCGACCTCGGGATTGAGCAGGTCGGTCGGGCGTGGCCCGCCCGGCATGCCCATCGTGAAACTCTCCTGCAAGGGCGATGCGGTGGTCTGGTCGACCTCCAGCAGCTCCTGAGCATGGAGGCCCCTCGCCCCCATACTGGTCACGAGCCGCACTTCAGCGCCCTCGGGCAAGGTCGTCATGCCGAAGTTCCGCACGCAGGACGCGTGCACCATCACATCGCCACCACCGTTGTCGGGGACGACAAACCCGTATCCCTTGACCGCATCATACCATTTGACGCGGCCTGAGATCGTTTGACCGGGTTCCTCCCGAACTTCCGCCAAACCGCGCCCCCCGAACCGGCTGTGGCTACCCACCGCAGACATGGTGTCCCCTCGCTTTTTTGGTGCGTACCGGCACGATGTCCAGCACGCGACTAGTCACAAAAGAGACTGCGATGATCCGATCACCAGCCCCAGCCCAGCGTTCCATCCCGGTCCGCGTTGTCGCGGTCCTGCTGTTCTCGGCCCTCGCAACCGCCTGTGCGCGCGGTGAGAGGACCCCGGATGACGCCGGCGCGGCGACCAAATCGATCACGGTCTCACGTTCTGGCGTTAACCTCTCGGTGAAAGGTGAACGAGAGGTTACCAACATAGCGAGACGCGCCTCGGCCCTAGATGCCAATACGCTTCTCCGCCGTCCCGGCTGGCGTCGGGAACAGCTCGCTGCGGTGCCGTTTCTGACGCAAACCCGTGAAGGCAGGCGATTTCTCACGGCAGCACGGCCGAGAGCGCTCGCGCGCGGCGTGCCGGCGGATTTCTGCCCAGTGATGACGGTTTCTACAACTGGCGAGCGAGAAACGGTTTCAGAAGCGGTCCGAACCGCCCTTTCGGGCTGTTTGAACGCGGCCGCGACCCTTCCCGACGGCGAAGAATGCGGCTGTGAAATCGTTGCCCTGAATGACATACTCACAATCCCCAGCGACGAAGCGGGCTACGCTTCAAGCGTTGAACTCAGGCTCCGCGCCGACTTCGTTGGCCTCGACACACTTCTTGTCGCCTCGGATGCTCCTGACGGCAGTCTGCTTATCAGAAGTGTCGATGGCGTTATCGGACGAATCGCTCAGGACGCCGACGGCCGGGCCGTGCTCGCGCTTACCGCGAGCCAGGGTCTGATCGCCCTGCCCGGCATCGCAGTGCCGGTCGGCTTCCGCCGCGGCCGCATCGCGACCCGCTACTACTTCGAGGACTCGGCCGGCAACCGCGCCGTCGCCCTCGTCGGCTTCGGGCCCGACGAACTGGCAAGCGGGGCGGCGCGCTGGCTGGCTTTTCCCGATGCCATGCCCGACGACTGGCCGCGCCGTCTTGCCGCCGCCGACACGGGCACCGACTCCGAGACGAGGGCACGGCAATGACGACGCGGCGCGGCAGCGCTTGCGACACCGCGCGCCCCGGCTCAAGAACGACAGCGGCTTGCATGATGGTGACGGCATGATGTTCCAGGTCTTCGACCGACGCAGCACCAGCGAGGGCAGCGCCGAGCGGATCGCGGCGGTACGCAAACGGCTGGCAGCCGTCGGCGCCGCCGCGTTCTTGGTGCCCCGGCGCGATGCCCATAATGGCGAGACCGTCGCTCCCAGCGAGGAGCGGCTCGCCTGGCTGACCGGCTTCAGCGGCTCGGCCGGCATCGCGGTGATCACGACGACCGAGGCCGCTGTCTTCGTCGACGGGCGCTACACGCTGCAGGCGGCGGGTGAGGTGGACGGTGGCGTCGTCGCCGTGGTGGCAAGCCAGCAGACCACGCCGGCCGACTGGCTGAAGGCCCATATGCCCGAGGGCGGCAGGCTGGCGATCGATCCCTGGCTGCATCCGCCATCCGAGGTCGAGCGCTATACCGAGGCACTTGGCCAGGCGCCGATCCATCTGGACCAGAACCCCGTCGATGCGGCCTGGCACGACCGGCCGCCGGCGCCCGCGGGGGCCATCGACGTCCATCCCCCCGACCTGGCCGGAGAGGCGTCGGCCGACAAGCGCCACCGCCTCGGCGCAGCGCTTGGCGAGGCCGGTATCGCGGCCGCGGTGCTGAGCCTGCCCGACAGCATCGCCTGGCTCCTCAATATCCGAGGCAGCGACCTGGCCCGCAGCCCCGTCGCCCTCGCTTTCGCGATCCTGCATGCCGACGGGCGCGTCGATCTGTTCACCGAGGGGGAGAAACTGAACGACGCCGCGCGCGCCCATCTCGGCGCAGAGGTCACGCAACACGAGCCGGACGCGCTGCTCCCGGCGCTCCGCGCGCTTGGCGCGGTGAAGGTCCGGATCGACCGGGCGTCCTGTCCCGTCGCGCTGGTCTCGGCACTGAAGGAGGGGGGCGCCACCCCCGATCTCGGCCGCGATCCTTGCATCGCCGCCAAGGCCCGGAAGAACGCGGCCGAATTGGAGGGCATGCGCGCCGCCCATCGCCGCGACGGCGCCGCGATGTGCCGTTTCCTGGCGGCGCTGGACCGCGACCTGAAGGCCGGCAATCCGGTGCGCGAGATTGACGTCGCAAGCCGCATCGAGGCAGCCCGCGTCGACACCGGAGCGCTGCTCGATCTCTCCTTCGACACGATCGCCGGCAGCGGGCCGCACGGCGCCATCGTACACTACCGCGTGACGACCGAGACGGACCGCATAATCACGCCGGGCGAGATCCTGCTGATCGACAGCGGCGGCCAGTACCGCGACGGCACCACCGACATCACGCGCACGCTGGCCACCGGGCCCGGCCCGGACGGCAGCGCCGATCCATCGGCAATCCGCGCCTTCACCCTGGTGCTGAAGGGCATGATCGCGGTCAGCCGGCTCCGCTGGCCGGCCGGCCTTGCCGGGCGCGACGTCGACCCGGTGGCGCGCGCCGCACTTTGGCAGGCGGGCCTGGACTACGACCACGGCACGGGCCACGGCGTCGGCGCGTTCCTCAACGTACACGAGGGGCCGGCCGGGATCGCGCGCCGCTCCAGCGACGTCGCGCTCGAGCCGGGCATGGTGCTCTCGAACGAGCCCGGCTGCTATCGTGAGGGTCAGTGGGGTATCCGGATCGAGAACCTCATCGCCGTCACCGAGCCCAGCGTGCCCGAGGGCGGCGACCGGGCGATGCTGGGCTTCGAGACGCTGACGCTGGCCCCGATCGACCGGCGCCTGATCGACCGCGACCTGCTCGAACGCGGCGAGAT
>JBCCSW010000060.1:0-14453 GCA_039199465.1 Pseudomonadota bacterium | reverse complement strand
GGACCAGGCTTCGCGTCGCATGAGTGCGATCAAGGCCAGCGTCTCGATTCGCCCGGCGATCATGCCCGCGGCCAGGCAGACCTGCTGCGGATTGCTCGCGGTGCGAGAAAAAGGTGGAAACCGGGCGATTTAGCGATCATGGTCACGCGGGTGTAAACGACCCGTGAGGCAGGCGAGAGCCTCACCAAGAACATCGCAAAGGCGAAGAATGGCCAACGAAACTAAGCAGAACCTGCAGGATGTCTTTCTCAATCATATTCGTAAGCAAAAGATCCCGGTCACGGTATTCCTGGTGAACGGTGTGAAATTGCAGGGTGTCATCACCTGGTTTGACAACTTCTGTGTGCTGCTCCGGCGCGATGGCCAGAGCCAGCTGGTCTATAAGCACGCGATTTCGACGGTGATGCCGGCACAGCCCTTCAGCTTGTACGACCAGGACCAGGCCGAGTGACCATCGCCGGCAGCGCGGCGCGCGATGGCGGTGGCGACCGGGCAGGGGGCGCGTGACCAGGGCCTTCGTCCTGCATGTGCAGCTGCGCACCCCCGATGCGCCCGACCCGGATGCCGCGCTGGCCGAGGCGGTCAGCCTGACCCACGCCATCGATCTGGTGCCGGTCGATGCCGATATCGCCGTGGTCGCCAAACCGAACCCGGCGACGCTGCTCGGCCCCGGCAAGACCGAGGAGTTGGGCGCGCTCTTCGCCGAGCTTGAGATCGATCTGGTGATCGTCGATGGCACGCTCAGCCCGGTGCAGCAGCGCAATCTGGAGCGCGCGTGGAAGACCAAGGTGCTGGATCGCACCGGCCTGATCCTCGAGATCTTCGGCGAGCGGGAGCAGACGCGCGAGGGCGTGCTGCAGGTCGAGCTTGCCCATCTGAGCTATCAGAAGTCCCGTCTGGTCAGGTCCTGGACCCACCTGGAACGCCAGCGCGGCGGCGTTGGCTTCATGGGCGGGCCCGGCGAGACGCAGATCGAGGCCGACCGCCGCGTGTTCGACGAGAAGATCACCCGCATCCGCCGCCAGCTTGATCGGGTCGTGCGGACGCGGGCCGAGCATCGAAAGAAGCGCAAGAAGGTGCCCAATCCGGTGGTCGCGCTGGTCGGCTACACCAATGCCGGAAAGTCGACGCTGTTCAACCGGCTGACGGCGGCGCGTGTCATGTCCGAGGACATGCTGTTCGCGACGCTCGATCCGACGATGCGCCGGGTTGCGCTGCCCTCGGGCCGTATCGCCATCCTGTCGGATACCGTCGGCTTTATCTCGAACCTGCCGACGCAACTTGTCGCCGCGTTTCGAGCGACGCTGGAGGAGGTGCTGGAGGCCGATATCGTCGTCCATGTCCGCGACATTTCGCATCCCGAGACCGCCGCACAGGCGCGTGACGTGCACGACGTGCTGGAGACGCTCGGCATCGATCGCGATCGCCGCGGCGAGATGATCGAAGTGCACAACAAGATCGATCTGCTCGATCCGGAGGCACGGCGTCTGGCCGGGCCCGAGGCGCTATCGCGCGATGTGGCGCGGGTCTCGGCGGTGACCGGCGACGGCTGCGAGTCCCTGATGGCGTTGATCGAGGAGCGTCTCTTTCCGCGACGCCTTCGCCTGGATCTTGACTTCGACCATGCGGCGGGCGCGGCGATGTCGTGGTTGTATTCGCGTGCCGACGTCTTGTCGCGCAGCGATCACGAAGCCGGCGTCACCTTGTCGGTCGAGCTGACCGAGCGAGAATTCTTTCAGTTTCGCAAGGGGTTCCAAGAGGACTTTAAGATCACGTCGAGAACCATGCTCGCTGCTCAGTAGATTTTTATAAACATAATATATGTTCTGACGCGTACCGGCCTGATGGTGCATTGTCCCGTTGAGAGACTGCGACCCAACTTCCTACACATTGCAGTCATTCTCGCCATACTCGGACGCGGGTGGTGTGTTGCCGGGGTTTGCCGGCGTGTATGTGTGCGGAGCGTGTTATGCGCGATCTTACGCTTTTTGAGACGATCGTTCAGCCAAGCGTCGAACGCATCCCGCTGATGGATGTGCGCTTCAAGGTCACGATCGACGGTCGTCCCTGTGTCATCTCGAACGTGATCGAACGGAACGTTTTCACCGATTTCGACATCAAGCTGTCGCGGCATATGGCGGCGGTGCGTGGCGGTGGGTTCCCTTCGATCAGCGTCTCGCAACGGATGCGCCTCGACGATCCGATGGCGCCGTGGTCCGGGAGCCGGCAGCAGCATTTCCTGACCGTACCCCATGCCCTGCGCGCAGTGGCGCGGCGGGCGCTGGATGAGCGCGAGAAATCGACGCTCTACTTCGCCGATGTCACCGGACCGATCGAGCGGGCCGAGGAAGACCTGCCAACCCGCGATATCGAAAAGACCGAGATCAAGACCTTCGGCACGGCGTTGGAGTTCTGTCGGACGCTGGGCGCGTTCGAGTTTCTCGACCTGTCCGGTGATTTCGACATGCTGATCGTGCAGCCTGCGGGCACCGAGATGCAGCCGATCACTGTCGACCTGTTCCGTGGCATGGTCGCCGTGCCGGGCACCGTCAGCGGCAAATCCGAGGGGTTCGTCGGCGCGCTCTACGAGCTTCGGCGCAACACCCAGTCGAACGAGGTGGCGCGCAGCTACTACGCCACCGCGCGCCACGCCATGACCAGCGCCAAGCAGGATGCGGTGCTGGATTTCCGCGCGGCGGCCGAGACGAAGATCCACGCCTTCGACCGGGCCCTGGCGGGACGCCCGATTGCGGGCCATCGCCTGGATGCGGCCATGTCGCTTGTGGCGCGGCTGCGCACCGGTCTCGGCGAGACGCTGCACGGCATCTCGGAAGACGCGCGGATTACGGCGCTGGACTGGGCGGACGCGGTCGAACGTGGCGGCGACGCGTTCGACGATGCGGCGGGGGACGCGGGCCATGCCGGCAGTGGCGATACCGCCAACTCCCGTCGGCGCCCCGATCTGTTCGAATGGCGCGCGGCCACGGCGGCAGGCTGATCGGTCTAGCGGAACGCGACCGCCGCCCCTTCGACACACCAGTGCCGCAGAAAAAAGGGGCCCCTCCAGGGGGCCCCAAGGTGGTGCAGTGACGTCGTGGCAGCGGGCAACGGGGGGTCGCCGAGGGACAGTCGGGACGCACACCGCCATCGCGTCAGGGCACGGGCACACAGGGTCGGACAGTCTTCTTTGCAGGCGCCACAAACGGCGCGGCGACCGCCCTAGAACAGCGTCGGGATGACGAAGCCCGCAAAGATCATCGCGCAGAGGCCGGCGAGGCCGGCGGCATCGGACACCGCCTCGACCGGGGCCTTGGTCAGGAAATCACGGGCTTGGCGCATCGCGGTCATGGGCTGCTCCATCAAGGCTTTGAGAACCGTTGTTGACGGTATGTTCACTATAAATTCCGAATCATTGCAAGAACATTTTTAGAACATTGCGATACGAACACCGCAAGCCGCCAGTTTGTTGGGACCGCGGCACGCCAAAGGCGTGCCGCCGGCATGCCTCAGCCCCTCGGGCCACCGGTCGTCAACCGGCGCGCAGCAGGCGGACCGAGGCGTCACGCTCCATCAGGTAGAGCAGGATGCGGAGCGCCCTGCCCCGGTCGCCCTCCAGGCCAGGATCGGTCGCCATGATGCGGCGTGCATCGTCATGGGCGATCGCCATGAGCCGCGTGTCGCGCTCCAGATCGGCCAGGCGGAAGCGCGGCAGCCCCGATTGCGCCGTGCCCATAAGATCGCCGGCGCCGCGCAGGTCCAGATCACGCTCGGCGATGGCAAAGCCGTCATCGCTGTCGCGGAGCGTCTGCAACCGGGCGGCCGCCGTCTCCCCCAAGGGCGGATCGTAGAGCAGCAGGCAGAACGAGGCCCCGCTGCCGCGCCCGACCCGCCCGCGGAGCTGATGGAGCTGGGCGAGGCCGAAGCGTTCGGCCTGTTCGATGACCATGATCGTTGCCTCCGGCACATCCACGCCGACCTCGATGACGGTGGTGGCGACGAGCACCTGTGC
Source organism: Pseudomonadota bacterium (assembly GCA_039199465.1). Classification (GTDB taxonomy): domain Bacteria; phylum Pseudomonadota; class Alphaproteobacteria; order Rhodobacterales; family Rhodobacteraceae; genus Thermohalobaculum. Next base: position 10,444 of record JBCCSW010000060.1, on the reverse strand, counting down.
GCGGCCCGCCTGGAAATCGGCCATGGCGCGGTCGCGCGCCTCGGGCGCCATCTGGCCATGCACCAGCGCGACGCGGCCAGGGCCGAGGGCGGCCGACAGCGCCTCGGCCCGCTTCGCGGCGGCGACGCCCGCGCTCTCGGGGTTCTCCTCGACCAGCGGACAGACCCAGTAGGCGCGGCGCCCGGTCTCGATCTGGCCCCGCAGCCGTTCGATGACCTGATCGATCCGGTCCGAGGGTACGGCGCGGGTGTCGACCGGCTGGCGCCCCGGCGGTTTCTCGTCCAGGACCGAGATGTCGAGATCGCCATAGCCCGCCAGGGCCAGCGTACGCGGGATCGGCGTCGCGGTCATCAGCAGCAGGTCGCAGCCCGTCGGGGCCTTGCCCGTCAGCTCCATACGCTGGCGGACGCCGAAGCGGTGCTGCTCGTCGATCACGGCGAGGCGCAGATCGCGATAGGCGACATCGCCCGAGAACAGCGCGTGGGTGCCGACGACGATGCCGGCCTGCCCGCTCGCGATCGCCTCCAGCTTTGCGCGCCGCTCGGCGCCCGTGTCGCGGCCGGTCAGCACGACGAGCTCGACGCCCGCGGCCTCGGCCGCCGCGCGGAGGCCCGCGCCATGCTGGCGGGCCAGCATTTCCGTGGGTGCCATCATCACGCCCTGCCCGCCGGCCGAAACGGCGATCATCAGCGCCATGGTCGCGACCCAGGTCTTGCCCGACCCGACATCGCCCTGCAGCAGGCGCATCATCCGATCGGCCCCGCCCATATCGGCGCGTATCTCGGCCAGTGCCCGGTGCTGAGCGCCTGTCGGCGGGAAGGCGAAGGCGGCGCCGGCTGCGCCCGTCAGCGGCGTGTCCTCGACCGTCGGCCGCCCCCGGCTGCGCTTCATCGACTGCCGGCTGAGCGCGAGCGCGAGCTGGTGCGACAGCATCTCGTCATAGGCCAGGCGTGATTGGGCGGCGAGCCGCGCGGCCGCACCGGGGACGTCATCGCCATCATCGGCCGGGCCCGGGCGATGCAGCGCCGTCAGCGCCGCGGCGAAATCCGGCCATCCCTCGCGCAGGGTCAGCGCGGGGTCATGCCAGTCGGGCAGCTTGGGCAGGTCGTCCAGGACCTGGGCTACCAGCTTGGCGAGATGCCGATGCGTCAGCCCCTCGGTCAGCGGATAGACGGGCTCGAAGTCCGGTCGCTCGCTCTCTTCGGCCGGGTCGAACACCTCTGGGTGAGGCATTTGCCAGCGGTCCTGATAGAGGTCCAGCTTGCCGGAGATCACGCGGGGCTCGCCCACGGGCAGCAGACGCGTCAGCCAGTCGCCGACGGCACGGAAGAACAGCACATCCATGACCGCGCCACCGCCCTTCACCGCGACCCGATAGGGCGCGCCGCGGCGGCGAGGCGGCGTATGGCCCATCACCTCGACCTCCAGCGTCGTCACCTGTCCCGGCGCTGCGTCCTCCAGACTGTGGACGGGCCGGCGGTCGATCACGCCGGTCGGCAGATGGAACAGCAGATCGCGCCGCGTCGCGATGCCGAGGCGGGTCAACGCCTTGGCGGCAGCCGGGCCGACGCCTTTCAGGCCGTCGACACCGGCAAACAACGGATACAGGATCTCGGGGCGGGCCATGGGGCCGAGCTAGGGCGCCGAGCGCGCCCGCGTCAATCGCAGGGCGCACTCTCCTCGACCGCGCTGTCCGCGTCCTGCCCCACCGCGTCGGACGGGTGGTTCACGCCGTCGACCCAGGGCACCTCGCGCCTAACATCGGCGCCCTCGACGCAACCGAGGTTCACGCCGAACTCCTTGGGGTTCGAGCGCCGCCGGTGATGGGTGTAGATGCCGCAGCGGGTGCAGAAATAGTGCCGCGCGGTCATCGTGCCGAACTGATAGCAGCCGAGCGTGATCTCGCGCTCGATCGTCAATTCGTCTTCCATCACGGTGATCATGATCGCCCCCTTGCGCCGGCAGAGCGAGCAGTCGCAGCGCAGGGCGCTCTCTTCGCGCAGCACCGGGAAGCTGATCTTTACGCCACCGCAATGGCACGACGCCCGATAGGTCATGGTCAGATCTCCTTCGCGTAATAGCGCACGGTCTTGCCGGGCGCGGGGCTGCCAGTGCCGACGACCTGGAAGCCGAGCCTTTCGTGGAACGCGTCCGAGCCCGGATTGGGCGGGGCGCTGTTGACCTCGCACACGATCCGCCTGAGGCCGCTAGCCCGGGCACGGGCGGCAAGATCGCCATAGAGCGCCCGCGCGATCCCCCTGCCCCGCGCGGCGGCATCGACCACGACCCGGTCGACATAGGCGAAATCCGCCGGGCCCTGCCTGAACCACAGGTAATTCGGGCTGTCATAGGCGGCGTCCGGCGCCATGGCGATCATGAAGCCCGCAGCCGGCGGCACATGGGTCGCGGCGAATGCCAGGTCGCGCAACCTGCCCCAGGCCGCGTGGTCCAGAAACGAGGTCTCGGCGGCATGGGCGTTATTCAGCGCGCGCAGGGCCGTCTGCACCGCACCATCGGTCGGGTCGATCGGCGCGATCCGGGGCGTCATGCGTCGCCGATCAGGTCGAGCCAGCCGTCCTCGTCCAGCGTCTCGATCCCGAGCGCCTCGGCCTTCTTCAGCTTCGAGCCGGCGCCGGGCCCGGCCACCAGCAGATCGGTCTTGGCCGAGACCGAACCCGCAACCTTGGCGCCCAGGCTCTCGGCGCGGGCCTTGGCCTCGTCCCGGCTCATCTTCTCAAGCTTGCCGGTGAAGACCACGGTCTTGCCGGCGACGGGGCTGTCGGCGGCGACGGTGGCGACCTCATCCTCGGGCGTCACATGCTTAAGCAGCCGGTCGACGGCGGCCATGTCCTGGGCATCGGCAAAGAAGGTGATGACGGCATCGGCCAGCACCGCGCCGACACCGTCGATGGCAAGCAGGTGTTGGCGATGCTCGTTGTCGGGATCGTCGACCGCGGCTGCGGCCGCGCTCATCGCCTCGCGGAGCACCGACCAGCTGCCATAGCTGCGCGCCATCAGCTTGGCCGTCGTCTCGCCGACATGGCGGATGCCGAGGGCGAAAAGCAGACGATGGAGCGGCACCGAGCGACGCGCATCGATGGCGGCGAACAGGTTGTCGGCTGATCTCTCGCCCCAACCCTCGAGGCTGGAGAGCCGCTTCAGCGCGCTGCCGTCGGGGCCGAAGCGGGACCGGAGCGTGAAGATGTCGGCGGGCTCGCGCACCCAATCGAGGGTCCAGAATGCCTCGACCTGTTTGGTGCCGAGCCCCTCGATATCCATTGCGCCGCGGCTGACGAAGTGCTTCAGCCGCTCCACCGCCTGGGCCGGGCAGGTCAGGCCGTTGCTGCAGCGGCGCACCGCCTCGCCGGCCTCGCGCACGGCGGGCGCGTCGCAAATCGGGCAACGATCCGGCATCGCCCAGGGCGTGGCGCCCTTCGGCCGGCGGGAGAGATCGACGTCGATCACCTTCGGGATCACGTCGCCCGCGCGGTAGACGGTCACCGTGTCACCGATGCGCAGATCGCGCCCGTCGCGGATCGGCTGGCCGTCGGCGCCGCGGCCTGCGACATAGTCCTCGTTGTGGAGCGTGGCATTCGAGACGACGACGCCGCCGACGGTGACCGGGCGCAGCCTGGCGGTGGGGGTGAGGGCACCGGTGCGGCCGACCTGGATGTCGATCGCGTCCAGCACCGTCTGCGCACGCTCGGCCGGAAATTTGTGCGCGACGGCCCAGCGCGGCTGGCTGGCGCGCGCGCCGAGGCGGCGCTGCCAGTCCAGCCGGTCCACCTTGTAGACGACGCCGTCGATGTCATAGCCGAGGGTGGCACGCTCCGCCTCGATCGCACGGTAGTGGTGCAGCGCTTCCTCGATGCCCGATACTGCCTTGGCGGCCGGGCTGACGGTCAGCCCCGCCTCGCGGAAGAAGTCGAGCACGCCCGACTGCGTATCGGCCGGCAGCGCCGAGACGGCACCCCAGGAATAGGCGAAGAACTTGAGCGGCCGCTCGGCGGTGATCCGGCTGTCGAGCTGGCGCAGGGAGCCTGCCGCGGCGTTGCGCGGATTGGCAAAGACCTTCCCGCCCTTCGCGGCCTGGGCTGCGTTCATCGCGGCGAAGTCGTCATGGCTCATATAGACCTCGCCGCGCACTTCCAGCACCTCGGGCACCGTGCCGGTCAGCCGCTCGGGGATGGTGTCGATGGTGCGGGCATTGGCGGTGACGTTCTCGCCCTCGGTGCCGTCGCCGCGGGTGGCAGCCTCGAGCAGACGGCCGTCCTCGTAGCGGAGTGCCAGGGACAGGCCGTCGATCTTCGGCTCGGCCACGAGAGCGACGGGATCTTCGGCGCCGAGGTTCAGGAAACGTCGAATACGAGCCTCGAAGTCGCGCGCGTCGGTATCGTCGAAGGCGTTGCCGAGCGAGAGCATGGGCACGCGGTGGCGGACCTTCTCGAACCCCTCGGCCGGTGCCGCGCCAACGGTCTGGGTCGGGCTGTCCTGGGCGATCAGTTCGGGATGCGCGGCTTCCAGCGCGCGAAGGCGCTGCTTCAGCCCATCGTACTCGGCATCCGTGATCGTCGGATCGTCGCGGCGGTGATAGGCCTCGTCATGGCCGCGGATCTCGGCGCTCAGGCGCGAGACTTCCTCGGCCGCATCCTCGACGCTCAACCCCTCGATATCCGCCGTGTCGGCCATCCGCGCCTCGCGCCGCCTGTCGTCCGTCTCTCTCCGTGAGACATGACAAGGGGCTTGGCCGCGTCAACCCGAAGGCTGCGCGGGCGTCGGCTGCACTTGGCCGGCGGCCGTCGCCGGATATGAACCAAGGGCGGCCCCTGCAATCCGACAGGTGGTGGCGGGCCGCTCGTCGATCAGACGTCAGACGTCAGACGCCGGTCCCTGCATCGCCGCCCGGGCTGTAGCGCGGCCGATCCCGCCCGCCTTAATCGCCTGCCACGCCAGAAATGCCGCGCCTGCCGCGCGCCACGGTCAGCACCGCGCAGCCGGTCACGAGCAGCACCAAGGATGCCGGTCCCGGCACGGCGGAGAACGCCTCCAGCGTGATGTTGTCCAGCGCCAGCGCCGCGTTGCGGCTTCCCATGACCATCTCGAACATCAGGGTCGCGGTGCTTGCCTGCACGCCCGAGAGTGCCATCACCATGGTGCTGAAGCGGTTGTCCAGCGGCTGCCCCTCACCATTCACCAGTGGCGCATCGAGGCTCACCACGCTGCCGTCATCCATGGCGGCATAGGTGAAGCTGGCCAGGGGATCGGCCTCAAGCAACATCGTCGTCATATGGGGCTGCCCGTCGAGCAGGAGCGTCAGATGCACCCCGTCGCCTGCCCGGAAGCGCCCCATCGCCGCCATGTCCATGGTGAGGCGGTCCAGCGAGACGATTTCGCCAAAGGCGAAGTCGAAGCGCAGCGTTGCCGGCTGCGCGCGGCGTCGGCTGGCCCCGTTGCGAAGCCCAGTGGCGCCGAACACGTTGCCCTGGCGCGCATGTTCGGCCACGCCATAGATGCCGAGCGCCATATGCCGGTGCATGAGCCAACGCCGCGCGCCTGAGATGTTCTGCACCGTGTCATCGGCCAGCGCCGCCGCCATGCCCGTGTCGGGCCCAACCACCCCGAAGCTGTGCCGCCGCGGCGACATCCGGCGCGGTGCGTCGATGCTGTGGGAGACAAGCGCGATATCGGCGCCGTCGAAGCCGACATGACCCACAACATAGGCGGCCACAGGCAGCGGCGGCAGCGCGACGGCGAGGGTGAGAAAAGCAAACGCGAGCCGCAGCAACACCGGCCCCTCCACAAACGCAACAACACGGCCCGTGTGTGCCCCGCCGATGGTTCACGAAGCATGAAAGCATCGGTTGCGAATGGGGAGCGACGCGCCGTGATGGCCGCTGTCGGGTCCGGTGCGCCAGACGACCGGCGATCGGAAGGGGCCCGGCACGTCAGCCGGGCGTCGCCGTCAGGCGGCGTCGTCGCCCGCGGCCTCGGCGCGGCTCTTGCCGGTGACTTCCTGGGCCAGCGAGGCGGCCATGAAGGCGTCCAGATCGCCGTCCAGCACGCCCTGGGTGTTGGACGTCTCGACGCCCGTGCGCAGGTCCTTCACCATCTGATAGGGCTGCAGGACGTAGCTGCGGATCTGGTTGCCCCAGCCGATCTCGCCCTTGGCGTCATGTGCGTCCTGGATCGCCTGGGTCTTCTTCTTCATCTCAAGCTCGTAGAGCTTGGAGCGCAGCGCGTTCATGGCGATGTCGCGGTTCTGGTGCTGCGACTTCTCGGAACTCGTTACGACGATCCCGGTCGGGTGGTGGGTGATACGGACGGCCGAGTCGGTCGTGTTCACATGCTGACCGCCCGCGCCCGAGGAGCGGTAGGTGTCGATCCTGATATCCTTGGGCTGGATGTCGATCTCGATCGTGTCGTCGATGACCGGGTAGACCCATACGCTGGCGAAGGAGGTCTGGCGGCGCGCCTGGTTGTCGAAGGGCGAGATCCGGACCAGGCGATGCACTCCGCTCTCGGTCTTCAGCCAGCCATGCGCCTTGTCGCCCTTGATCTGATACGTGGCCGACTTGATGCCGGCCTCCTCTCCCGCGCTCTCGGCCTGCAGCTCGACCTTGAAGCCGCGGCTCTCGGCCCAGCGCAGATACATGCGCGCGAGCATCTGGGCCCAGTCGCAGGCCTCCACCCCGCCCGCGCCGGCATTGATCTCGAGGAAGGTGTCGGCGCCGTCCATGTCGTCCGACAGCAGCGCGTCGATCTCGCGCGCCCCGGCCTCGGCCCTCAGCGTGGTCAGCGCCGCCTCGGCCTCGGCCACCACGTCGTCATCGCCCTCGGCCTCGCCCAGCTCGATCAGGCCGACATTGTCCTCGAGACCCTGGGCCAGCGACTTGTAGCCGTCGATCCCATCCTGAAGCTGCTGGCGTTCGCGCATCAGCTTCTGCGCCTTGGCCGGGTCGTTCCACAGCGCCGGATCCTCGGCGAAGGCGTTGAATTCCTCCAGTCGCGCCTCTGCCGTCTCCCATCCGAGGCGTTGTCGCAGGAGGTCGAGCGACTTCTCGATCTCGGCAACAAGGCTCTGGGTTTCGGCACGCATCGGCAGGCTCTCCGGGTGGCTTGAGCCACGGAGAGATAGCGATCTGCCCCGGACAGGTAAAGGAACGGGCATATTCCCTTGACCCTACGCGCAAGACTGCCGACGCCTGTCGATGGGAACCTGCGACCATGGGAGGGGGCAATGAGCGGTCACGAGGACCTGCATGCGCGTATCGTCAGTCGCGAGGAATTCGCCGAGGCCGTACTGATCCCGGCGATGCACATCCTGGCGATCGACTGTGCCGTCAGCGATGCCGAGGTGACGCAGCTCAAGAACCTTTGCGAAATGAGCCCGATCTACGCCGGCATGAAGGCCGAGGAGCGGGATCGCGTGATCGCCCGGGTGACGGAGGGCATGGCGGCCGATCCGGCGGCGCAGATCCAGCAGGTGGTGCGCGTGTTGCCGGTCGACCTGCGCGAGACGGCCTATGCATTTGCAGCCCGCGTGGCTGCCGCCGACGGCAGTGTGGCCGAGAGTGAGATGACGCTGCTCTCCGATCTCGCCGGTCAGCTTGGTCTCGCGCCCGATCGCGTGAACCACATTTTCGAGGTGGTGGAGATCCTGCAACGCCCCCTGCCCCACGACTGACGCTGGGCGGGTCGCCAGTGTCGTGCGCTCGGGCCAGCCCGTCGCTTAGTCGATTGCCGTTGGGATGATCATGCGACGGGAGCATCCGCCGTCGCGGTCCCGAACACGCCCTATGTCAACCGCTGCCGCGCCGCGATCAGCTCAGACTTGAGCCTCGGCGTTCTGGTAGAAACGCCCGGCTCGAGAGTTCTCTCCGATCCGCCGACGCTCCAGCAGGCTGAGCCCGACAACACCGGCAAGGATGATCGACAGCAGGCCCGGCATGGGCCAGTTATCCAGGACATCGAGGGCCGAGCCTGCCGCGGTTGTCGAAATCACCGCACTGTTGATGCTGACGACAGGGCGGGGGGCCGCATCGGGCCTCAGGATCATAGACGCGGCGGCAGCGCTTCCCATCAGCCCGTCCACGCCGGATGCGTCGACGAAATCCGCGCCGCCGAAGGCTGCACGACGATCGATAAGCGCCAAATCGTTTTGCGATGAACCTGCGCTGCCTGAAATTTCATCACCGAGGGCAACGACACCAGTCGTCCCGTCGGCGAAGGCCCCAATTGACACCGAAACCGGATCGGCAGTCTCCAGATCGAAACCCAGCGCCTCGACATCGTTCCGCCGTGCCTCCTCGTCGGCCGAGAAGAACAGGTCGAAGACCATGGCGTTGACGACGGACTTGAGATCCGAGTTGTTCAGCTCGAAATCGCGCAGGACGACGCTGTCATTGCTTGCCATGCGGATTTCGACGGCGGCCGCGGCGTTGTCGTCAGCGCTTTTTTCTGCGCCGTCAGGGCCGTTGGTTGCGGGCACCCGCGTTGCAGGATCCTGTCGCAGCGGGTCCGGGATAAGTCCCGCCTCGCAGCGTTGGTCGTTCAAGCATGCAAGATATGCGGGCGTCCCAGGCGGCGCGAGCACCACTGCATCAGCCGAACCGACATGCAGCACCGAAGCGGTGAGCAGCCCTGCGAAAAAAAATGCGCGCATCTCCACACCCTCGCCACGCTACGAAAACTCGCCCCATCAACACCCGCCAAGGTTGTGTAGCATGGATTCGACTCTCTTTTGAATAAAGTTCTGCCTCATTTTCAGAATGGCACAGGGGGCTGCCGAAAAACGCGGCGGAAGCCGACGTCTTTTGCAGAGCGCCGGCCGCACGCGGCAGGATCCGAGGGATTTCAGGAGGTTGAGGGTGTGCCAGGCGCGCTGACCGCGCCGCGCCGCGTCAACTCACACGTCTTGGATCAGTACAAGCCGCCGGTGCCGAGCCCAAAGCCGCCACCACTCGGCGCCGAGGGCCGTGTTCCGCCCGGCGTATTGCGCGACGGGATCATGCGGCCGCCGTCCTGGTTGTCGTCGTCCAGGCTGAAGGGCAACGCGCCGGCCACGAAATCATCGCCGAACAGCACCGCATCGCCCGCAAGTGCCGAGGCCTGGGCGTAGAGCAGCGGCTCGTCGCCGCGCTTGAACACCTCGACCATCACATGGGGGCCGACAGCGTCGTCGGGCAGCCGCTCGCCCGTCTCGCGGTCGAGCTTGACGGTGACGAGGCCCATGTCGCGGGGTTCCTCGAAGCGGCCGGGGTCTTCCCCCTCCAACGCCGCCACCATGAATTCCTTGAAGACCGGCCCGCAGAGCTGGCCGCCATAGGCGCCCCGACCCATCGGCGTGGGGTTGTCGAAACCGATATAGCAGCCGGCGACGAGATCGGGCGAGAAGCCGACGAACCAGGCGTCCTTGCTGTCGTTCGTCGTCCCGGTCTTGCCGGCGAGCGGCAGGTCGGTGCCGCCGACCGTGCGTGTCGCCGTGCCCTGGTTCACCACGCCCTGCAGCATGCTCACGATCTGATAGGCGGTCGCCGGGTTCATGATCTGCTCGCGCTGGTCGAACAGGACGGGCATCCGCGGCAGGCCGTCCGACTGCATCGGGCCGCGCGGGGGCAGGCTGCCTGTCGCCATGGCCACGTTCTCGCCGCCGACCGTGCATCCCTCGCAGGCGCGAGGGTCGTGGCGATAGATCGTCCGGCCGCGTCGGTCCTGGATGCGGTCGATCACCGTCGGGCGCACCCGCCGGCCGCCGTTCACGAACATCCCATAGGCCGCGACCATGTCGTAGAGCGTCGTCTCCCCTGCCCCAAGCGCGAAGGCGAGGTGTTCCGGCATGTCGTCATAGACACCGAAGCGCTCTGCATAGCCCGCGACACGGTCCATGCCGACCTGCTGTGCGATGCGCACCGTCATCAGGTTACGGCTGAGCTCCAGCCCACGGCGGAGCGGCGTCGGTCCGTAGGCGGAGCCTGAGGAGTTCTTTGGCCGCCAGGTCTGACCGTTCGAGAGCCGCACCGCGACGGGTGCGTCGTTGACGATGGTGGCAGGCGTATACCCCGCATCCAGGGCGACGGCATAGACAAAGGGCTTGAAGGCCGAACCCGGTTGACGGAGCGCCTGGGTGGCGCGGTTGAACACCGACTCCTGCCGGCTAAAGCCCCCCATCAGGGCCAGGATGCGCCCGGTTTCGGGATCCATCGCGGCGAAGGCCCCCTGTACTGCCGGCAACTGGCGCAAATCCCAGTCGCCGGGCGCTTCCGGATCCTCGGCCACATAGACGACGTCGCCCTGCTGAAACAGATCGCCAGCCCGTCGCGGCGCGCCCAGGCGCTGGCCGTCTATCGACCGGGCGCGGATCCAATCCTCGCCATCCAGCTCGATCTCGGCGGTGCCGTGGCCCTCGATCCCGAGGCGCGCACTCTCATTGGCCACCGACAGCACG